>JAYVFP010000376.1:0-6696 GCA_043773025.1 Archangium sp. | reverse complement strand
AACCTGACGGGCCAGGTGCGCAACATCGCCGACGTGACCATCGCGGTGGCCAACGGCGACCTCAGCAAGAAAATCACCGTCGACGTGCGCGGCGAGATTCTTCAGCTCAAAGAGACCATCAACACCATGGTCGAGCAGCTGCGCTCGTTCGCCTCTGAGGTGACGCGGGTCGCGCGCGAGGTCGGCACCGAAGGCCGCCTGGGGGGTCAGGCCGCCGTGCCCGGGGTCGCCGGCACCTGGAAAGACCTCACCGACACGGTCAACGGCCTCGCGAACAACCTCACCACGCAGGTGCGGAACATCGCCGAGGTCACCACCGCGGTGGCGCGCGGTGACCTGAACCGAAAAATCACCGTCGACGTGAAGGGTGAGATTCTCGAGCTCAAGAACACCATCAACACGATGGTCGATCAGCTCAACTCGTTCGCAGGCGAGGTGACCCGCGTGGCGCGCGAGGTCGGCACCGAAGGAAAGCTCGGCGGCCAGGCCGAAGTACGCGGCGTGGCCGGTACGTGGAAAGACCTCACCGACAACGTGAACCTGATGGCGAGCAACCTGACGGATCAGGTGCGCGGCATCGTGCGCGTGGTGACCGCGGTCGCCGATGGCAACCTGCGCCAGAAGCTGACCGTACAGGCCAAGGGTGAAGTGGCTGCGCTGGCCGACACCATCAACGGCATGACCGACACGCTGGCCATCTTCGCAGACCAGGTGACCAACGTGGCGCGCGAGGTCGGCGTCGACGGCCGGCTCGGTGGCCAGGCCAACGTGCCGGGCGCCGCCGGTACATGGAAGGACCTGACCGGCAACGTGAACCTGCTCGCGGCGAACCTCACCACGCAGGTGCGCGCCATCGCCGAGGTGGCGACCGCGGTGACCAAGGGCGATCTGACCCGCTCCGTGAAGGTCGACGCGAAGGGCGAAGTCGCAGAGCTCAAAGACAACATCAACACGATGATCTCGAACCTGCGCGAGACGACCCAGAGCAACCGCGAGCAGGACTGGCTCAAGACCAACCTCGCGAAGTTCACCGGCATGCTGCAGGGCCAGCGCGAGCTCAAGACCGTCGGCCAGATGCTGCTCTCTGAGCTGGCGCCGTTGGTCAACGCGCACCAGGGCACCATCTACCACCTGGCCGTCAGCGAAGCAGAGACCCACCTGAGGTTGGTCTCCAGCTACGCGCACGGGGGCCAGAAGCTGGCCGAGAGCCTCGCGCTGGGTCAGGGCCTCGCGGGTCAGTGCGCGGTCGAAAAGAAGCGCATCTTGTTGATCGACGTACCTCCGGCGTTCATCACGGTCTCCTCGAGCCTGGGTCAAGCGCAGCAGGTCAGCATCATCGTGCTGCCGGTGCTCTTCGAGAACCAGACCAAGGCGGTCATCGAGCTGGCGTCGCTTCAGACCTTCAGCCCGGGCTCGCTGGCCTTCCTCGATTTGCTCACCCAGAGCATCGGCGCCGTCTTCAACACCATCGAGGCGACGATGCGCACCGAGGGCCTGCTCACTCAATCTCAACAGCTCACCGTCGAGCTCCAGTCGCGGCAAAGCGAGCTGCAGCAGACCAACGAAGAGCTCGGCAACAAGGCGCGCCTGCTCGCTGAGCAGAACGCCGAAGTCGAACGGAAGAACGCCGAGGTCGAGCAGGCCCGTCACGCGCTCGAAGAGCAGGCCGCTGAGCTCGCGCTCACCTCGAAGTACAAGTCGGAGTTCCTCGCGAACATGTCGCACGAGCTGCGCACGCCGCTCAACTCCATCCTCATCTTGAGCCAGCAGCTGGCAGAGAACGCCTCGGGCAACCTCTTGCCCAAGCAGGTGGAGTTCTCGCGCAACGTCAACTCATCGGGCTACGACCTGCTGAACCTCATCAACGACATTCTCGACTTGTCGAAGATCGAGTCGGGCACGGTGACCGTCGAGGTGGAAGAGATCCCCTTCACCGAGCTGCAGCTCAACGTCGACCGCAACTTCCGCCACGTGGCCGAAGCGAAGAACCTGCCTTTCCAGACGCACTTCTCGCCCGACCTGCCGCGCGTGATGGAGAGCGATCCCAAGCGCCTGCAGCAGATCTTGAAGAACCTGCTTTCCAACGCGGTGAAGTTCACCTCGAGCGGCAAGGTCGAGCTGAAGGTCGGGCTGGCCACCAAAGGCTGGAGCCTGGATCACCCGGTGCTCAGCAAGGCCCAAAGCGTGGTGGCTTTTGCGGTGGAAGACACCGGCATCGGCATCGCGCCCGACAAGCAGCGCCTGGTGTTCGAGGCCTTCCAGCAGGCTGACGCCGGCACCTCGCGTAATTACGGCGGCACGGGGCTGGGCCTCGCCATCAGCCGCGAGCTCGCCGTGCTGCTGGGTGGTGAAATCAAGCTGATCAGCACCTTCGGAGAAGGCAGCGCGTTTACCCTGTACCTGCCGCTGAGGTACGCGGGCCGCGAGAGCGCGCAGGCGGCGACCAGGCCGGGCTCTTCCGAGGCCTTGCGCATGACGGTGCTCCCGGTCGCGCGTGAGGAGCACATCGAAGACGATCGCACCACCATCGTGGCCGGCGACCCGGTGTTGTTGATCATCGAAGACGACCCGCACTACGCGCGCATCCTCCTGGGGTTGGCGCGCGACAAGGGCGTCAAGGGGCTGGTGGCCATGAAGGGCGCGATGGGGCTCTCGTTGGCCCGGCAGTTCAAGCCCACGGCCATCTCGCTCGACATCTTCCTTCCCGACATGCTCGGTTGGACGGTGCTCAACCAGCTCAAGCTCGACCCTGCGACGCGGCACATTCCGGTGCAGATCGTCACGCTCGAAGAAGAGCGGCAGCACGGGCTGGAGCACGGCGCCTTCTCGTACCTCATCAAGGAGCCCACCACCGAAGGCCTCGAGGCGTCAATCGACCGCATCAGGGACTTCACCGTGCCGCGCACCAAGCGGCTGCTCATCGTGGAAGACAACGAGATCGAACGAAGCTCGGTGGTCGAGCTGCTCGGTCACGACGACATCGAGATCGCCACCGCGGGTACCGGCGAAGAGGCGCTCACCCAGATGAAAGAAAGGCCCTTCGACTGCGTGGTGCTCGACCTGCGCCTGCCCGACATGACGGGCTTCACGCTGCTGGAAAAGATGCACGCCGAGCCGAAGCTGGTCGACGTGCCGGTGGTGGTCTTCACCGGCAAGGACTTGAAGCCCGATGAACAGTCGCGGCTCAAGCTGATGGCCCAGAGCATCGTGCTCAAAGACGTGCAATCACCCGAGCGGTTGCTCGACGAGACCGCGCTCTTCCTACACCGCGTGGTGACCGACCTGCCCCCCCACAAGCAGGCGATGATCGAACGGCTGCACAGCTCGCGCGAGGTCTTGCGCAATCGCAAGGTGCTGGTGGTCGACGACGACGTGCGCAACATCTTCGCGCTCACCTCGTTGCTCGAGAACCACGACGTGCAGGTGCTCAGCACCACCAACGGCAAGGGCGCCATCGAGCTCATTCACACCACGCCCGACTTGAGCCTGGTGCTGATGGACATCATGATGCCCGAGATGGACGGCTACGAGACGATGCGCGAAATCCGCAAGGTCTCTGAGTTCCGCACCCTGCCCATCCTCGCGCTCACCGCGAAGGCCATGAAGGGCGACCGCGAGAAGTGCCTCGACGCGGGCGCCAGCGACTACATCTCGAAACCGGTCAACACCGACCAGCTTCTTTCCCTCATGCGCGTGTGGCTCTTTCGATGAGCAGCTCAGAGTTGATCAACATTCTCATCGTCGACGACGAGCCGAAGAACCTCACGGTCATCGAGGCGATCCTCACCGACCCGTCGTACAAGGTGATGCGCGCCGAGTCGGCAGAGCAGGCCCTGCTGTCGCTTTTGACGGAAGACTTCGCGTTGATCATCCTCGACGTGCGCTTGCCTGGCATGACGGGCTTCGAGCTGGCGGGGATGATCAAGGAGCGCAAGAAGACGGCGCGGGTGCCGATCATCTTTCTGACCGCCTATTACAACGAAGACGGCCACGTGCTCGAGGGCTACGGCAGCGGCGCGGTCGACTATTTGCACAAGCCGGTGAGCCCGTCGGTGTTGCGCTCGAAGGTGTCGATCTTCGCTGAGCTTCACCGCCGTGAACGGGAGAGCCTGCGGGCCAACAAGGCGCTGCTCGCCGAGGTGAACGAACGGCAGAAGGCAGAGAACGAGCTGCAGGGGCTCAACGAGGCGCTCAAGCGCAACGTGTTCGAGCGCACTGAAGCGTTGGAGTCACTCAAGCGCAGTGAGCAGCGACAGAACGTGCTGCTCGACCAGTCGCGCCGCATGCAGGAGCGGCTGAGCGATTTGTCACGGCAGTTGCTGCAGGCGCAGGAAGACGAGCGGCGCCGCATCAGCGCAGAGCTCAACGAGCTCCTCGTGCAGAGCCTCGCGGTCATCAGTCAGGACCTGAACTCGCTGCGAAACGTGGCGAAGGAGGCTCCTGAAGAGGTCGAAGATCGCATTTTGCAGACGCAGCGGTTGCTGGGCGAGACGGTGGAAGAGGTGCGGCGCTTCGCCAGCGATCTACGCCCCACGATGCTGGATGACCTGGGGCTGATTCCTTCGCTGCGTTCGTACCTGCAGGACTTCACGGATCGCACCGGCATCGGGGTCGAGCTCAAGGCGTCGGACTTTGTGGAGGACCTCGACGGCAGCACGCGCACCACCCTGTATCGCGTCGCACAGGAGGCGCTCACCAACGTGGCGCTGCACGCGAAAGCGGGGCGGGTGACGGTGCGCATCTCGCCCCTCGACGGTGGGTTCAGCATGGAGATCCAGGATGACGGCCAGGGGTTCGCGGCGGAAGGTCCGGGCGCGGGGCGCAATGAGGGGCTGGGGTTGCTGCGCATGAAGGCGCGCGTGGAGATGATCGGCGGGCGGATGAACATCGACTCGGTGCGCGGGAGCCACACCACGCTGAAGGTCGAGGTGCCGGCGCGCGGAAGTCAGCTGAAGGATCGCAACCACTACGCAGAGTGAGGCAGCGGAACGGACAGTGGGTCGAGTTCGATAGACGCTGAGATGCGAAAGGTCACGGGCGTTTTCATCGCCAGGCTGACGCACCGGTCTACAATCACCAGACTGTAGTTTCTTGTTGTGGGAGATTGCTGATGGCCACGCCGTTCGCCCTTCGCTGGGAAGTGTCCTCTTTGCGCTCGAACCACGGCTCCTTCGTGGAGGCCGCGAAGGTCAAGCCATTGCTCGGTCAGAGCACCAGTGACTGCTGGGTCGAGCGGCCGGTGGCTGACTTGAAACCCGCACATCTGGCCCGCGTGCACCGGCGTTGGTGGTTGGCCTCGCAGCTCACCTCGCCCGCCTGGCCTGCGCTCATCGACCACGGAGACGAAGGCGGTTCGCCCTGGGCGGTCATCGAGTCACCCGGCGGCCGGCTCGACGGAACGTTTCCTTTTTCGGATGCGGGCCTGGCGCTGAAGGCCGCGCGGGGGCTGGCGCTGAGCGTGGCCGAGGCAGAGGCGCTGCTCTCGAAGTACTGCACCTCGTCGCACCTGTGTCTGCGCGCGTCGGTGCTGGCGCGTGATGCCTCGGGCCGGCTCAGACTGCAGCTGGCGGCGCTCGACCCCGAGCCCGACCTCGGCTTTCCCCTGACGCCCTCCACGTGGATGTGGACCGCAGAGGCGTTGTTCGGACAACCGGAGACCCCGCGCTCCAACGTCTTTGCGCTCGGGTGGATATTGAGCCTGATGTTGACCGGCCGCTCTCCGTACGGTGTGCCGGCCGAGGGTCATTCAGAGAAGGTGGCCCAGGATGCGCTGCGCCCGCTGGTGGCGGGGGGCAAGCTGGCGCTCGGGTTGCCTGATTCGCTCAAGGCGGTCGAGCCGGTGTTGCGCCGGGCGCTCTTGGCGAACCCGGCGCAGCGGTACCCGAACGCGGCAGCCTTCGCGGAGGCGCTCGCGGTGATGGCGCCCGGAACGGTGCAGGTGCGCTCGCTCGATGAGAAGCTGCCGAAGCTGCGGGTGCCACCGCTCGATCCGCGCTTCGAGGTCATCTCGCCGGTGCTCGAGGCGCGGCTGCTCACCTCGGCGGATGACTCGTCGACCTGGGGCGAGCTCGCGCGCGAGCTCGACGTCGGGCAGTCACCGCGCGCGAAGATGATTCGGGGCGAGCTCTCGGGCCAGCCAGAGCTCACCCCGGCGCTCTCGGGTGAGAAGCTCACCCTGACCTGGCGGCAGGGCTACGTGCGGGCGTTGTCGGTGGAGCCCGCAGGCAAGCTGGTCGACGCGAGCGAGGCACGCATTCTCGAGCTGACTGCGCTGCTGCAGCATCCGAGCTTTCATTTTCTGAACGAGCTCACGCTCGCCGGGCCGCTTGCCCACGCGAAAGTGTGGTTGTCGGTGCTGCAGCGGTTTTCGCCGCCTGCGCTGCGGCGTGTGATGACCGACTCGATTGCCGCCAGCGATGCCTTCGCGGTCGACATCGCGTTCCGGTTCCCCCGGTGGACGTGGGTGTGGGGTCGCCCGGCGCCGGCGGGGCTCTTCAAGAAGTTGTTCGGGCGCTGACCATCGGTCTCCCCGACCGAAGTCGAGGGATTACCTTTATCGCGCGGCAGGTGGCATCTCGACTGCGCTCGCAGGGTTGATCGAAATAAGGAGCGCCCACCGTTCATCCCGACCCCAATCCGTGGTGCTCCTGTTGCATGCGCGTAGGGCAGAGCCGCGGACGCGCGCAGAAGAGTTCC
>JAYVFP010000375.1:0-6711 GCA_043773025.1 Archangium sp. | reverse complement strand
GTAAGTGCCCCCTCGACTGCGCTCGGGGAGACCGGTGATTGGAGTCATTTCTATTTCGGCCAACCCTGCGAGCGAAGTCGAGGGCGTACTTCAACAGTGTGGAAGGCCTACTGAATCTCGACGTTGAACGAGACGCGCTGGGCGCCGTAGAGCGTGAACGGCTCGGCCCACTTCGACTTGCCCACCGTCACCTGAATGCGGTGGCTGCCTTCGTACACGGGGATCTCGCCCTTGATGGGCGCCGTGCCCACGCGGTTGCCGTCGATGTAGATTGCCGCGCCCTCGGGCGCCTTGACCGACACGAAGCCCTTCTCGAACGTGTAGCTCTGCGTCACCGGCTCACCCGTGAGCGTGATCGCCCGCGTGGTGGAGATCGCCAACGCCTTGTTCTGCAGCGTGAAGACTTTCCGGCCAGGGGGCAGCTTGCCCGCCCAGGGCGTACGGCCCAGCGACTTGCCCTCGAGCAGCAGCTCTACATCGGGCGAGCTGTCGATCTTGATCGAGACTTCAGCGGCCGCGGGTGCACCTGCGTCGACGATGGCGGGCTCCACGGCGCCGATCATGCCCGCATCTTCCACGGAATCTCCGGCGTCGGTCCCGGCATCACCTGTGTCCACGACGGAGGGCTCGACCACCAGCACCGGCGGGGGCCCTGCATCGATGACCGCCGCGATCACCTTGGGCGGCGTATCGAGAATGTCGACGCCCGGAATCGGCTCGTGGGCCTTCTTCCACGCCCACCAGCCCGCGATCACCGCGATGAAGAGCGCCAGCGCGATGATCCAGGGCGTTGAGCTGCCTTCGTCTTTCCTCGGCGCATCGTCGTCTTCTTCAGGCTGCGTCCACGTGCGCTCCGGAGGCGGCTTGACCGCGGCGACGAGAGCAGGCCTCGGAGCGATCGACGCCACCACGCTGGGCGGAATCATCGAAGCCGGCACGTCGATGGCCTTCATCATCGGCACCGTCTCGCGGCGCTCCTGATCGGCCCACTGCCGGCGAACGAAGTCAGCGATGCCCGCATCGATGGTGTGACGGCGCGCCGCCCGCAGCTCGTGGCTCTGCGGGAACAACTTTTCCAGGAACTTCGCGAGCTCTTCGTCGGTGGCGACCTCTGAGCCGGCGGCCGCCTCCAACGCCTCGCGCATGGCGAGCGGGGTGGGGTAGCGGTCGAGCGCCTTCTTGGAGCACGCCTTCTGAATGATCGGCTCGAAGTTCTCCGGCAGATCTCCCGGCGTGGCCGGAGGCAGCGGCAACGTCAGCACCGCGTGATCGAAGTACTCCGCCTGCTCGGCCCATGGCACGGCGCCGGTGAGGCACTCGTACAGCGTGATGCCCAGCAGGTAGACATCGGTGGGAATCGAGACGGCGTCGCGGCCTCCGATGATCTGCTCGGGCGCGGAGTGAACCCTTCGGCCCTTCACCCGCTGCCCGCCCAGCTCGCGGGGGGCAAAAGCGAGCGCGCCGTAGCCGGTGACCTTGGTCACGCCCTGAAACGAGATGAGCATCGTCTCGGGGCGCAGATCGCCGTGCACCAGGGGCGCACCGTCATCGTTGCCAGCGACGTGCGCGTAGTGAACGGCCGTGCACGCATCGAGCACCACCCGCGCGGCCACGCGGGGCGGCATCTTCTTGCACGTCTCGAGGATCTTCCGGAGCGACTCTCCGTCGGCGAACTCCACGACGCGCGCGTGACCTTCGTCGAGCTTGCCAAACCCCATCACCGTCACGATGTGAGGGTGATCGAGGTTCGAGGCGTGCTCCGTCTCGCGCTTGATCTTCGCCAACAGCTCGGGGTCTTTCTCAGCCGCCTCGGGCACCCAGATGATGACCACCGGGCGCGCCTTGTTGTCGCCGCTGATGGCCAACCCCAGAAACGCCCGCGAGCCCTCACCTGCCTGCAAGGGCCCCAGCGCCTGGTACCGGTACGAACTCATGGGGGCAGGCTACGAGGCCTCTGGCTTGCCGCCAATTCTTCTCTTTGGGGAGGGGGCTAGAAGGGCAGGGTCAGGTAGTAGCCTCTGGCGCCGCGCTTCACGAGCAGGAGCACGGAAGGCTTTCCCCGCGCCTGAATGATCGCCTCCTTGAAGGCCTCGGCGGTGGGCACGGGCTGCTGGTTGACTCTGAGCACGGTGTCACCCGGCTCGAGGCCGATGCGCCCCGAGGCAGTCCCCGGCCGCACCGCGATGATGCTCATGCCGAAGGCCCCGGGCTTGAGGCGCAGACCGAGCCTGTCCCACACGGTGGAGTCGACCAGCTTCTGGGGGAACTCGATGGGGCTGAGCTCGATCAGCACCTCGGCGCCCGCGCGGAAGATCTTCATGGCGACCTTGCTCCGGGCGGTCACCCCCCGGAGCCGGCTGCGGAGATCGTCAGCGTCTTCGACCTGCGTCGAGCCCACCTGCACCACGATGTCGCCCTTTTGAATTCCCGCCTCGAGGGCAGGGCTGGCCTCGTCGACCGCGGTGACCAGGGCGCCGTAGGTGCGATCCCAACCGAGGCGGCGCGAGAGCTCCAACGTGAGCGGCTGCACGTCGAGCCCGACCCAGGCGGGCCGCACCTTCCCGTACTGGGTGAGCTCCGCGACGATGCGGCGCACCTTGTCGGCGGGAATGGCGAAGCCGATGTTCTGCGCCGCCGCGATGATCGCCGAGTTGATGCCGATCACCTCGCCGTCGATGTTCAGCAGCGGGCCACCTGAGTTGCCGGGGTTGATCGACGCATCGGTCTGAATGAAGTCGTTGAAGACGCGATCTTCGTGGCGAATGGTGCGGCCCAGCGCCGAGACCACACCCAGCGTCACCGTCTTCTTCAGGCCCAGTGGGCTGCCGATGGCGATCACGCTCTCACCGATCATCAGGTCGGCAGACGTGCCCAATTTGGCCGCGGGCAGGGGCGCCTTGGTGGTCACCTTGAGCACGGCCAGGTCTGCGTCGGCGTCACTGCCGATGACCTCGGCGTCGAGCTGGCGGCCATCGGCCAGCACCACGTGAATCTGCGAGGCGCCGCGGATCACGTGATCGTTGGTCACGATGATCCCCGAAGGGTCGATGATCACCCCCGAGCCAAGACCTTCCACCGCGCGCCGCTCTTCTTGTGGCCCGAAGAAGAAGTCGTCGAAGCCGCGGCCCCGGAAGCGGGTCTCTACCACCTGCACGGTGCCCACGTAGACCACCGCAGGTGAGACCTTCTCCACCACCTGCACCACCGGGCTCCGGCGGGAATTCACGTCTCCTGCCACGAGTGAAAGCGCGACCACCAGCAACGACGAAGTCATGTGCGAGTCCCTCCTGGGTTTAGCTTCTGCGGCGACGCCCTGCGGCGAACGCCAGGGTGAAAAACAGCATTGGTGCCGAGCCCATTCCGCACCCGCAACCCGCGGGCGGGGTGGGCTCGATGACGCCCGCGTCGGTCTGCAGGCCTGCATCGACCGGCTCGATCGTTCCGGCGTCGACACCTGCGTCGATCACACCGTTGAGCGCGCTGACACAAGCCACGACCTCTTCAGGGGAACCGATGCAGATGCCTGGCCGCTGACTCAACGAAGCACCCTTCGCCCCGCGGTTGGTGTTGGTGACGGCGGCGATGAGGCCGCCGTTGGTGACGTCGACGGTCTGGCCCGCGGTGACACGGATGACCTCGGTGTTCCGGTTGCCTTTGCGCGCGGCCACCCAGAGCACCATGCCGTCGAGATCGTTGCCGGTGGTCAGCGCGCTGTCGACCAACGCGGCCGTCATCGTGGCCCGGCCGGCTGCGGGCACGAAATAGTACTGCGTCGAGGCGTAGAACACGCGCGACGCAGCGAGCTGAAAAGGCGCGGTCACGTCGGCCATGACGACCGAGGGGTAGAGGCTGGCGTCGTTCCACGCCTGCGCCGGATCGGCGGTGGGGCCCAGATACAGGTTCCACCGGGCGAACTGCGCGAACTCTTCGGCGAAGCTCGACTGGTAGTCACGCTCGAGCAGTGCATCGAGCTGGATCACCCAGGTGGGGTTCGCTTGATCCGCCGGTTCGAGTGGATCGCCCTGACCATTTTCGAGGTGCTCCCAGAGCTTGCGCAGCAGCGCGTCGTCATGCCGCTCGGTGAGGAACTTGAAGAAGATCGCCGAGCCATACGCGAAGTCGGGCACCGGGCCCGGGGGCGGGGAATCGATCGAACGATCCGGCCGTGAAAGATAGCCGCCGATGAAGTTCTCGAAGTCGCGCGTGTTGGGGTCGAAACGTTCGGTGGCCCACACCGCGGTGCCCTCAGAGATCACCACGTTCTGCCCATTGTCGTACGCCGCCTGCACGGCGTGGAAATACTCATGGCTGCCCAGAATGCGCGTGGCGATGATCGCGCTGGGGTAGCCGTAGTTCACGAAGTCATTTTCCTGAACCACCGAGCCGATGCAGCGATCCACCGAGGGGCACTGATCGACCCGGAACGCACCGTCAGCGGCGCGGGCGAAGTCGAGCAGGTAGACGTCGAACCGGCCGTCACCTCCGTTGGCAGAGAGGGGCGCGTCGGACAGCGGGCGGCGGTAGCCCAACGGCCCGTGGTAAAGCGCACCGACCGCTTCGTAGGTTTCCTCGACGCGCTCGGCGAAGTCAGGAACGCCGCTGTCATCGGCATCACCTGCCGGCACCGAGTTCGTGCCCGCGCGCGTGTAGTGCACCTTGAAGGCGCCGCCATCGAGGCCAGTCGACTCGACGATGTCGGTCATCAGGTAGCGCCACATCAGGGTGCTGTTGGTGTCGGTTGGCCTCAGCTCGGCCTTCGAAGAGACGACCGTGGGCCGGCGGCTGACGGCCTCTTCACCACAACCCATCAAGACGACGCAGAGCAGGCCGGTCGCGCGCATGACTCAATCCAGGTACTGCCAGCGGGTGCGAATGGTGCCGCCCGGTGCACCTGGGGTGGGGTTGCTCGCGTCACACGCCTGCTGCGCGGCCTCGCTGGCGTAGTAGCCGGTCACGGTCAGCTTCACGTGACGGCCCAACTGCGTTCGCAGCACGTAGACCCGGCCCGTCATCGAGACACAGCCGGCGTACTGGTAGAAGCTCGACAGGTACGTGCGCGGCGAGGTGCCCAGGCCCGAGCCGTCATCCTGGAAGACACAGGCAGGTGCGCGGGTGAGGAAGTCGTCACCCTCGGGAATGAAGCTCGCGGGGATGGCGGTGACCTGGTCGTACGTCGTGCCGGGGGCGAACACCTGGGCGGCCACGCATGAGGGGCCCGAGTCGCCGCTGTTGATGCGAATGACGAAGCGGCGGAAAGCGATGTCCCAATCCATCGAGTCGAGCGCGGTGATGTCGCTGATGGGCAGCTTCTCGAGGCCGGTCGCGGTGAAGCGCGCGTAGACGTAGCTTTCGTTCGGCGAAGAACCGCCGGCCGTGGCGTTGATGGTGCTGCGGAAACCCGTGCCGTCGGCGTTGGTGGTGATGAGGCCCGACGAGACGTTCATCAACAAACTGAGCTGCTGGATGGTCTGGTCGGAGCAATCCACCTCGGTGCGCGCGCAGTTGAACGCGCCCCCGCCCGTGCCGCCGCCTGAGCCCGCATCCATCGTGCTGCCGCCGCCACCCGTGCCCAGCGCGACGCAGGTGCCGACGCCACAGACCTGGGTCGAAGCGATGCAGTTGACGCAGACGTTGCCCGCGTTGCCACACGCCGCGTTTTCACCACCCGCGACGCAGACCCCGGTGTCGTTGCAACAGCCGGTGGGGCAGTTCTGGGGTGAGCAGGTCCTCGCGCCACAAGCGGGCGCTCCCATCACGATGATCAAGGCGAGCATGAGCGAAGCGACGAGTGCAAGACGCATGGCCCGCGTGTAGCGCAAGGCGTTCATCGGCACCACCGAACGGGAGTGAATCGCAGTAGCCCCGGGGCGCGGTTTGGGGAATTCTTCCCGCATGTCACGATTGCTGCTCGCCGCCGCCGCCGCGCTGTTGGCCGTACCCGCCCTCGCTCAGGATGACTCTGACGCGAAGAAGGTCGCCGAGACGTATTTGAACGCGCTGACGGGTACCGGTGACGAGGCCGGCAAAGATTTACTGCTCGGTGGCGTGACCATGAACGCGCAGCTCTTCAGCCTCGAGAACTGGAGCTTCAAGGGCAAGGACCCCGTGAAGAAGGAAGAAGGCGATCTCGCGCACGCCGTGCAGATGATGAACGACCTCGACAAGGCGGGCCGCACCGCGCTCACCAAGCTGATGGGCGTCGAGGCGGTCGGCGACGATCTCAAGATGACCGAGGTCAGCCAGAAGGAGGCGACCAAGCTGCTCGCCCCGACCCGTGAGCGCGTCGCCGCGTTTCAGAAGAGCCACGCGGTGCTGTCGTACGTGCTGCGCACCGGCAAGGAAGTGTACTGGCACCCGAAGAACCCGATGCGCGCGGTGCTCGCGAAGGCGGGCACTCAGGGCAAGTACACCATCGAGGTGCACCGCTGGACGGTGGGGACGACCGAGGGGCCCGCGAAGACGCCTCGGGAGTGGCCGCTGCGAGTGGTTCGCTTCAAGTCGCAGAAGGTCGACAGCGGGTGGAAGATCTTGCCCGCCTCGGATTGGAACGCGGAATAGCCCTCTCCCAGAGAGACTGGTCAAATAGGCGCCTCGACTCCGCTCGCAGGGTTGGCCGAAATAGAAATGACTCCAATCACCGGTCTCCCCGAGCGCAGTCGAGGGGGCACTTACCGCCCGAAGGCGAGGTAATCCCTGTCGAGTAGGCCCGGG
>JAYVFP010000374.1:0-60850 GCA_043773025.1 Archangium sp. | reverse complement strand
GCCCGGCATGAGCGCCGAGGTGAAGGTGACGGCTGATCAGCGTGACTCCGCGTTGATCGTTCCGGTGCAGGCCGTGACCGTACGGCCCGAGCGTTCTTTGGCCGACACCGCCGCCAACATCGAAGGCAACAAGCTGACGGCGCCGAAGAAGGGCGAGACGTTCGCCAAGGTGGTCTTCGTGGTCGACGCCGAGAAGAAGGTGCACGCGCGCCGGGTGAAGACGGGCATCTCGTCTGACACCGACATCGAGATCCTCGAGGGCCTGGTCGAGGGCGACGAGATCATCGAAGGCCCCTACCGCACGCTCGCGAAGGATCTGAAGGACGGCGATCTGGTGGAAGATCAGAAGGCGGGCGGCGGCGGTAAGGGCCGCGGTGGGAAGCGCGGTTGAGCCATGCTGATTGAGCTCAGCGACATTCACCGCGAGTACACCGTCGGCGGTGAGCTGGTGCGCGCGCTCGCGGGCGTGAGCATCGGCATCGAGCGCGGCGAGTGGGTGGCCATCATCGGCCAGTCGGGCTCGGGCAAGTCGACGCTGATGAACGTCATCGGTTGCCTCGATACACCCACGCGCGGCAGCTACCTGCTCAACGGTAAAGACGTCTCCCGCATGGATGACGACGAGCTGGCCGGCATTCGCAACGCAGAGATCGGCTTCATCTTTCAGAACTTCCAGTTACTCCCGCGAGAGACCGCGCTGGCGAACGTCGAGCTGCCGCTGGTGTATCGCGGCGTGCCCGCGAAGGAGCGCCGCGCGAAGGCGATGGAGGCGCTGCAGAAGGTGAAGCTCGAGGGGCGCATGCACCACAAACCCACTGAGCTCTCAGGTGGTCAGCGGCAGCGCGTGGCCATCGCGCGTGCGCTCGCGGGCACTCCGTCGTTGCTGCTGGCCGATGAGCCCACCGGCAACCTCGATTCGGCGACGGGCGAGGAGATCGTCAAGCTGTTCGAAGAGCTGCACCGCGCGGGTCACACCATCGTGCTGGTGACGCATGAGCCAAGGCTGGCGGCGCGGTGCCCTCGGGCGATCCGGTTGAGCGACGGCAAGGTGATAGGCGACGGGCCCGGCGCGAAGATCGCGTATCTCGATGTCACGGGCCCGGTGGCCGTATGACGCCCCGATCATCCCGATCAGCGACCGGCTTCGCTGGCGACTTCACCCGAAGGAACAACCAACCGGTCATCCCGAGCGAAGTCGAGGGATTGGCTTTGCTCGCGCTGAAGGTGGCATCTCGACTTCGCTCGATGCGAACGGTGGTGGGCGAGGGGCTACTCCCACCGTTCCTTCCGAGAGCAGTCGAGGGAGCACCACTTCTTCTTTCACCCCGGTGGGCGTCATGAGTCTGCGCATCGACCTCGTCGAAGGCATGCGCATCGCCGTCAACTCGCTGGCGAACCACCGGCTGCGCACGCTGCTGACCACGGTCGGCGTGGGCATCGGCGTGGCCACGCTGCTGGCGATCTTAGGCATCGTGCAGGGGATGGACACCAGCTTCCAGGCGCAACTGGCGAGCCTGGGCAGCTCGTCGGTCTACGTGAGCAAGCACCCCTGGGTGCAGATGGGCAACTGGTGGGAGTTCCGCAACCGCAAGAACCTCACGCTCGCCGACATGGAGGCCGTGCGCGCCCAGTGCACCCTGTGCGCCGCCGTCGTGCCGATCCTCGATGACAACGACGACGTGGAGTTCATGGGCCGCTCGCTCAACTTCGTGTCGATCACCGGCTCGACCGCCGAGTGGCTCACGGTCAGCGGCTTCGAGACCACCAACGGCCGCTTCATCACCGACGCCGACAACGAGAGCCGCCGCCTGGTCGCGGTGATCGGCACCGACATCGCCGATACTTTTTTCCCCAACGGCATCGATCCCATCGGCTCGACCATTCGTGTGGCGGGCAAACCGTTCACGGTCATAGGCGTGCTCTCGCGCAAGGGGAAGATCCTCGATCAAAGCCAGGACCTCTCGGTGGTCATTCCGTTCAACACCTTCAAGGCCTTCTTCCGCGGCCGCCGCTCCATCGACATCGGCATCCAGGTGAAGGACCCCGAGACGCTGGATCAGAGCGAGGATCAGCTCGTCGGCATCTTGCGCCGCATTCGCGAGACGCCGCCCGAGAAGCCCGACGACTTCGCCATCAACAAACCCGATCAGCTCGCCTCGACCTACGAGCAGCTCACCGGCGCGCTCTACGGCGTGGCGCTGGGCATCGGCTTCATCACCTTGCTCGTGGGCGGCATCGGCATCATGAACATCATGCTGGTCTCCGTGCGCGAGCGAACCCGCGAGATCGGCATTCGCCGCGCGCTGGGCGCGACCAAACGCACCATCATCACGCAGTTCGTGCTCGAGGCGACGCTGGTCTCTGCGGTCGGCGGCGCGATCGGTACGGTGGTGGGCCTGGGCGGGGCGAAGATCGTCAGCTTGATCACCCCGCTGGCGGCCACCGTGAAGCCGGGCACGGTCTTCTTCGGCGTGGGCTTCGCGGCCCTCGTCGGCCTCGTCTTCGGCATCTGGCCGGCGGCGCGCGCAGCCAACCTGGATCCCGTCGAAGCGTTGAGGGACGAATGATTCGCGCCTTCTTCGACAACCTCGCGCTCGCCTTCGGCACCTTCGTGGCGCACCCGCTGCGCACCATGCTCACGTTGCTGGGCATCGTGATCGGCGTGAGCACCGTGATGACCATGATGGCCCTGCTCGAGGGGCTTCGGGTCAAGGTGAACAAAGACTTCAGCCAGCTCGGCGCGAACGTGTTCCGCGTCGACAAGTGGCCGCAGGGCTTTCGGTTCGGGGGGGGCGGCGTCGACTGGAACCGCATCAGCAAGCGGCCCATTCTCACCGTGGCCGACAAGCGCGCGCTGGCTGAACAGTGCCCGTCGGTGCTGCGCACGTCGGCGACCTCGTGGCAGCCAGGTCAAAAAGTGCGCACCGCGATGTCCGAGACGCAGCCCAGCGTGTTCATCATCGGCGCCACCGTCGAGTACCCGGAGACCTCGGGCATCACCATCGCTACCGGCCGCACCTTCAACGACACCGAAGAGGTCGATGGCCGCCGCGTGGCAGTGCTCGGGCCTGACGTGGCTGACAAGCTGTTCCCCTCGCTCGATCCCCTTGGTCAGGAAGTGCGGCTCAAGGGCCGGCCCTACACCGTGATCGGCGTGATGGAGCGGCGCGGCAAGTTGATGGGCATGTTCAACCTGGACAACCAGGTGATGATCCCGATGACCACGTTTCTTGGGGCGTATGGGAAACGCCGCAACGTGTCGCTCAACATCGAGGCGCTCGACAAGGACAGCACCGACAAGGCGATGGAAGAGGTCACGCGCGTGATGCGTCAGCGCCGCGAGGTCGCCCCGATGGAAGACAACAACTTCGAGATCTCCACCAACGAGTCGATGGCCAAGTCGCTCAACGATCTGTCGAACGTGGTGACCGCCGCGACGTTTGGCGTGTGCATCTTGTCTTTGATCGTCGGCGGCATCGGCATCTTGAACATCATGTTGGTCTCGGTCACCGAACGAACCCGCGAGATCGGCATTCGCAAGGCGCTCGGTGCTCGCAGGAATCGCATCTTGATGCAGTTCGCGACCGAGGCGATGGTGCTCTCGCTGGTCGGCGGCATCATCGGCATCGGCATTGGTTTTGGCCTCGCCTTCCTCGGGAGGTGGACCTTCGGGCTCTACACCTCGGTGCCGGTCTGGTCGGTGGTGATCTCGCTTGCGATGTCGAGCGGGGTGGGGCTGGTGTTCGGCATCTACCCGGCGGCCCGCGCGGCCAGGTTGGATCCCATCGAGGCGATGCGCTCCGAGTAGTCGGAGGGCCTTGCGCTCAGGGGCGGATCCGGGCGAGACGACGGCCCGAGGATCCACTTGAAAATCTTTCGCCTTTTCCTGCTCGCTATCTTTCCGTTCGCAGCCTTCACGGGCTGCTCCCCCAAGCCGCCGGTCTGTGACGTCACGACCTGCGGCACGGGGTGTTGCGACCCCAGCGGGCGGTGTCAGCCCGGCGCTGCGAACGAAGCGTGCGGCAGTGGCGCTCAGCTCTGCTCGCAATGTCTGCCAGGTCAGTTGTGCGGCCAGGGGTTCTGTCGGGCCACAAGTACGGGTACGGGTGGTGGCGGCGGCGGCGGCGCGGGCACCGGTGGCGGTACGGGCGGTGGCACCACGGGGCCGTTGATGTGCGGGGCCGGAAGGACTGCCTGCTCCAGCTCGTGCGTCGACACGCGCACCGACGGGCGCAACTGCGGCGGCTGCGGAACGCTCTGCAACTCGAACCAGTTCTGCAGCAGCGGCACCTGCACGTTGCTGCCGGCGAGCTGCGCGGGAGGCTGCCCGTCGGGCTTCTTCTGCACCACCGGCAACGAGTGCAAGCCGGGCTGCGCGAACAACGCCGACTGCCCTCAGCCGGGCTCCTGCGACACCCGCCTCAACGTGTGCACCTGCCTGGCCGGCTTCCACGCCTGCGGCCAGGCCTGCGAGGCCGACAACAACACCGGCGCCTGCGGCCCGTCGTGCGCGAGCTGCGAGGGCATTGCCAACGCGGTGCCTGCCTGCGCCGGCAATCGGTGTGACTTCACCTGTAACCCCGGGCTCCACCGCTGTGGCAACGAGTGCAAGGTCGACAACGACATCGCGACCTGCGGCACCAGCTGCACGCCGTGTACGCCGCCCGCGAACTCGGTGGCCTTTTGCGCGAACGCCACCTGCGACTTCGCCTGCAACTCTGGCTTTCACCGCTGTGGCAACGCGTGCGTGGCGAACACCTCGGTCGACTCGTGCGGCGCCAGCTCGTGCACACCCTGCACGGCGCCGGCGAACGGCACCGCCACCTGCAACGGCTTTGGGTGCGACTTCACCTGCAACGCCGGCTTCCACCGCTGTGGCAGCGCGTGCGTGTCGAACACCTCGGTCAACTCCTGCGGCTCGTCTTGTTCTTCGTGCACGCCGCCCGCGAACTCCACCGCCAGCTGTGACGGCGTGTCGTGCGGCTTCACCTGCAACACCGGCTCGCACGGCTGCAACGGCGCCTGTGTCTCGAACCTCTCCGTGAGCTCGTGCGGCGCGACCTCGTGCACGCCCTGCACACCGCCCGTCAACGGCAACGCCACTTGCAACGGCATCGCCTGCGACTTCACCTGCAACACCGGCACGCATCGCTGCAGCGCCACCTGCGCCACCAACACCGACGTCAACTCGTGCGGCAGCAGTTGCACCCCGTGCCCCAATGGGCCGGCCAACTCGGTGCGCACCTGCAACGGCGCGACGTGCGGCTGGCAGTGCGGCACCGGCTTTCATGATTGCGGCGGTACGTGCGTCTCGAACACCAGCGCGACCCAGTGCGGCGCCGCGTGCACCCTGTGCCCCACAGTCGCCAACGCCGTGCCCCAGTGCCTGAGCGGCGCGTGCGACTTCGCCTGCAACGTGGGCTTCCACAAATGCGGGAGCGCCTGCGTGGCGAACACCGACGTCGACGCCTGCGGCAGCTCGTGCAGCCCGTGCCCGAACGGCCCGGCCAACTCGACGCGCACCTGCAACGGCACCAGCTGCGGCTTCAGCTGCGGCGGTGGCTTCAACGCGTGCGGTGGCGAGTGTGTGCCGCCTGACTTCGCCAGCGCGTGCGGTTCGGCCTGCTCTGCGTGCACCGCGACGGGCACCTTCGATCGCCCGATTTGTTCCGGCGGCGCGTGCGGCACCGCGTGCATCACCAGCTGCAACTCGGCCTGCGTCGACGTGACGCGCGACCCGGCCCACTGCGGCGCCTGCAATCAGGTCTGCAGCGGTGGTCAGTCGTGTACGGGTGGTGAATGCCGCGCGAGCTGCACCACCGGCCCCGCCTTCGATGGCGCTTTGCCCTACGTGCCGGTAGGCGCGGGCGCTGGCTACAAGCTGCTGGTGGAGGATCTCAACGCAGACGGCCGGGTCGATCTGGTCGACAATGGCCCGAGCACGGGCCTGCACGTGCGCTACTCGAACGCTGACGGCACCTTCCAGACGCCGGTCGCGGTGGCCACGGGTGGCAGCCGGGCGAACGCCTTCGTCCTGGCCGACGTGAACGCCGACGGCCGCAAGGACCTGGTGGCCACGCGAGCTGTGGGCACGGCGCCCAACGTCTTCGTCTCACTGAACACCGGCACGACCTTCGCCACGTCGACGGGCTTGAGCATGGGGTCGTTCGTGCCGAGCCTCGTGATGGTGGCCGACATCAACAACGACGCGCGGGCCGACCTCATCGTGCCGGCGAACGCGACCTACTTCTTCTATTTCGTGCAGACCGTGGGCAACACCTTCCCCACCATGTACTCGCACTGGTCGACCAACACGTTGACCAACCCGATCTACGGCGAGGTGGGTGACTTCAATAAAGACAACCGGCCCGACCTCGTGGTGGCCACCGCGTCGCAGTACCAGGTGCTGCTCAACAACCCCGCTGCTTCGTTCACCAGCCCCATCACGGCCTGGTCGCCGCAGACGTCGGTCGCGCTCGCGACCATCGGTGGCGTGAAGGTCGCCGACTTGAACGCCGACACGAACCTCGATCTCCTCTTCCGCTCGAACTCGTCGGGTCACCTGGTGCTGGGCACGGGCACGGCCACGTTCAACGCCGGCACCGCGCTCACGTTCCCCGGCGCTTCGGGCTCGGCGATTGTGCCGGTCGATCTCAATGGTGACTCGCTGCTCGACCTCGTCTCGGGTGGTACCTCGCTGGTGCACTACTCGATGGCGAGCGCCGCGGGTGTGTGGCCCGCGGCCAGCAGTCGGTTGGTCAACTCGGGAGGCGGCGAGCAGATCGCTCTGGGCAGCGGCCAGCTCATCGGCACCGCCGCTCCGGAGGTCTTCAGCGCACCGACCGGCGGAGTGCAGGTCAGCATTGTGCTCAATGACGGCACGGCCACCTTGCCGGGCGTCAGGGTGAGCGGGACTTCAACCAGCAACGCTGCGGCCGCGGCAGGTGACGTGGATGGCGATGGTGATCGTGACCTGCTGGTCTCCCCCGCGATCGCCACGGGCGGCGCGGGTACGGGCTCGGTGCTGGTGGGCAACAACACCGGCAGCTTCGGCGCGGTGCTCTCCACGGTCGCGCTGCGCGGTGATGAGCTGGCGTTCGGCCGGCTCAACGGAGACGCCTTCGCCGATCTGGTGGCCAGCATCGAGAGCACCACCACCCCGGGTGTCGACGTGTTCCTCGGCGGCTCGGGGGGCACCTTCGCCGCGCCCGTGCGGCTGGCGACCACCTCATTGCCCACGCGCATCGCGATCGCCAACGTCGACACCGACGCCATCGCCGACATCGTGGTCGGTACCACCACCGCCGTGGAGTGGTTCCGCGGCAACGGCGACGGCACCTTCGGAGCAGGCCAGGTGGCCGTGGCGGGGCAGGGCAACACCCAGGCCTTTGCGGTCGCCGACCTGAACCTCGACGGCAAGGCGGACCTGCTGGTCAACAGCGGCACCACCACCGGCACGCTCCGGGTGTTCCTGGGCTACGGCACCGGCGCCTTCGCGCTGACCGCGTTCGCCACGGTGACTACCGGCGTGGTCTCCGACGTGGTGGCCGCTGACTTCGATCGTGACGGGCGGCTCGACGTGGCGGTTGCCCCGATCAGTACAGACGTCGCGCTCTTCAGGGGTACTGGCAGTGGCGCGTTGGTGGCTCAGCCGGGGGTCTCCCTGTTGGGCAGGCTCAACGTGGCCGACCTCGACAACGACGGCTTCATGGATCTCATCTGCATGATGGCCGGCACGGTGGCGGTCGCTCGCGGCCAGGTGAACTTCACGTTTCTGCCGCCCCAGCGCTTCGCCCCGGGCCGGTCGCTGGTTTCGCTGGTGGTCGACCGGTTCAATGGCGACACGTTCCGCGACGTGGTGGGGCTGGCGACCAACACCGAGATCTGGACGTACACCGGCCTCTGTCGCTGAACGCAAGAAGCTGAAATTGCATGGTTTCCTTGCGAGACCATGCAGTTCAAAACGGCTTGAACTATATGAACGGGCATGGACGCCCCCTCCGAGGCCTTTGGCGCTTTCAAGCCGTTCCTCAGCCAGGTCGAGTCGCACCTCACCGCGGAGCTCGGCGGCGAAGAACCGAAACCCGATGACACGCTGCTGCTGGCGGCGCGTCACCTCTGCTTGAAGGCCGGCAAACGCGCGCGGCCGATGCTGGTGAAGATCTTCGGCGACACGCTGGGCGTGCCTGAGTCGAAGCTGGTCGACCCCGCGGTCGCCGCCGAGCTCATTCACGCGGCTTCGTTGCTCCACGACGACGTGGTGGACAACGGCATGTTCCGCCGCGGCAAGCCGACGGTGAACGCGCGCTGGGGCAACATCGTGGCGGTGATGTCGGGCGACTTGCTGCTGTCGGGCGCGCTGCTGCGCTTAGCCAAGTTCGACGCGCGGGTCGCCGAAGCGGCGCTCTCCACCGTGACCGAGATGACCCGCGCCGCGATGGACGAGGTGGAAGCGCGCGGCAACCTCGAGCTCACCCTGGAGCAGCTCAAAGCCATCGGCGAGGGCAAGACCGGTTCGTTGTTCGGCTTCTGCGGCCGGGCGGCGGCGCTGGTGGCGGGTGATGAAGAAGCCGCGCGAAGGTTCGACGCCTTCGGCCGGCGCATCGGGGTGGCCTTTCAGATGGCCGACGACATCCGCGACATCTCGGGCACCGACGAAGGCAAGCCGCAGTACGCCGATCTGCAGTCGCGCACGCCGAACTTGCCCGTGCTGCTGGCGGTCTCCCGCGATGCGCGCCTCAAGAAGCGCATCGCCGACGCCTGGGGTTGGAGCGCGCTGACGGCCGATAAGGTCAAAGAGCTGGGCACCGCGGTGCTGGTGACGGGCGCGCTCGACGACGCGACGGTCTTGATGAACCAGGAGATCGACGCCGCGGTGCAGGCGCTCGGGCCCTACGCGCAGCGCGAGTCGGGTGCGAACCTGGTGATGTGGGCGCGCACGCTCGCGCGCGGCATCGCGCTCAAGGGAGCTGCATGAAGGGGTACCTCTGGCAGGAGAACTCCACTCAAGAGCACCCTCAAAAGCTGCTCCAATGGGAGAGCGTGGCCATCGACGCGGTGGGCAACGTGATCGAATTCTGGGGCTTCAAGCGCAACCAGGGCCGGGTGTGGGCGCTGCTCTACCTGCGTGACGTCGCGCTCACCGCGGGCGAGATCGAGAAGGAGCTTTCGCTGAGCAAAGGCGGCGTCTCGATGCTCACCCGCGATCTCGAGCGCTGGGGCGTGGTGCTGCGCGTGCGCTCCCCCGGTGATTCGTCGTGGCGGTACCGCGCTGAGACCGACCTGCTCAAGATGGCCAGGCGGGTGATCGAAGAGCGCGAGTTCTCGTTCATCGCCCGCATCCGCGCGGACCTGGAAGAGGCACGGAAGCTGGCCGAGGCCGACGTGGGCACCACCAAGGCCCAGATTCAACGGCTGCGCCGCATGGAGACGCTGGCGGAGGCCACCGAGAAGGCGCTCCGATTGTTCCTCAAGACCTCCCGTCTCGACGTGGGTGGCATGTTCGATGTGTTTCGCACCTGACCTGCGGGGCCGAACAGCGTTACACAGCGCGGTATGGACGCGCACTACGACATCGTCATGAAGGCCCGGCAGCAGGCTGGTGATGGCAGCCGCTTCTATTTCGCGTACTCGACCATTCTGGATCGCGCGGCGTTCGAGGAGTGGCGCGCGCAGCACTCGTATGAGTTCTTCGATCTGCCCGAGGGCCGGCCCGGTGAAGCGGTCGACCTGACGCTGGTCTACGACTTCCCGTCGCGGTGGTGGGGCGGGCGCGTGGCGGGCCTTGTCGACGAGAAAGGCAGCGTGGTGCACGGCCTGGTGTTCGAGATCGCCGAGAAGGACTGGGCGATCATTCAGCACAAGGAAGGCGCGGTCACCGGCATGTGCATCGAGCGGCCGGTGCAGGTGAAGGTGGCCGGTGGGGTGGCCCAGGCCACCGCGTTCACCACGAACCCGCAGCGCGCTTCGAGTGATGGGCCGGTGAGTGAAAGGTTCGTCGAGGCGCTGACCCGAGGTGCGCAGGCGGCGAAGTTGCCCGCGCCGTGGCTGGAGAAAGTGCGCGCACTCGCCAAGTGAGAATCGCGCCTCCCTCTCCCAAAGGGTGAGGGGATTTCGGCGAGTAGACTTCTTCTTCCTCACGCGCCGGCTGAACGATCGGCCCTCGAGAACCGCGGGAGAGCCCACATGGCTTCATTTGGGATCGTCGATGGGCGCCAGCCAGCACACCCCCAGGGGGGGCAGGGTGATCACCACGCTCGCCGGCTGCCCATTGCATGATGTGTGCTCAGCCTTCAGCGGGGCGTTGACCACGTTCGAACCGCCGAACTCGGTGGCGTCGGTGTTGAGAATCTCGGCCCACCACCCCCCACCCGGCACGCCCACGCGCCACTGACGAACAAGAGGCGAGAGGTTGGCCACGCAGACGATCTCCCGCCACGCGTTGTGACCGCGGCGAACGAAGACATAGACGTTCTCGGCGGCGGCGTCGGCCTGCACCCACTGAAAGCCCTGCGGCCAGAAGTCACTCTCGTGCAGCGAGCCTTCTTGTTTGTAGAGCGCGTTGAGTCGGGCCACGAGCTTCAAGAGGCCCGCGTGACGGGGAAGGCTCGCCAGGTGCCAGTCGATGCTCGCGTCGTGGTTCCATTCCTTCCACTGGCCCAACTCGTTGCCCATGAAGAGCAGCTTCTTGCCCGGGTGAGCCCACATCCACCCGTAGAGCGCGCGCAGGTTGGCCTGCTTCTGCCACTCGTCGCCGGGCATCTTGTTGGCGAGCGAACCTTTGCCGTGCACCACTTCGTCGTGGCTGATCGGCAGCATGAAGTTCTCGCTGTACGCGTAGAGCAGGCCGAAGGTCAGCTGGTGGTGATGGTGCTGCCGGTGAATCGGATCCTTCGAGAAGTAGCTCAGGGTGTCGTGCATCCACCCCATGTTCCACTTGTGGGTGAAGCCCAGGCCCCCGTCTCGGGTGGGGCGTGAGACGCGCGGCCACGAGGTCGACTCTTCGGCCATCACGTGCACGTCGGGGTGCAGCGCCTGCACGGTGTCGTTGAGCTCGCGGAGGAAGCCGATCGCCTCTTCGTTCTCGCGGCCGCCGTATTGGTTGGGCAGCCACTCGCCCTCTTTGCGTGAGTAGTCGAGGTAGAGCATCGAGGCCACGGCGTCGACGCGCAGCCCATCGATGTGGAACTGCTCGAGCCAGAACAGCGCGTTGGCCACGAGGAAGTTGCGCACCTCGTTGCGGCCGAAGTTGAAGATGAGCGTGCCCCAGTCGGGGTGCGCGCCCTTGCGCGGATCTTCGTGCTCGTAAAGCGAGGTGCCGTCGAACTGTGCCAGCGCGAACGTGTCGCGGGGAAAGTGGCCTGGCACCCAGTCGACCAACACGCCGATGCCCGCCTGGTGGAGCGTGTCGACCAGAAAGCGAAAGTCGTCGGGCGTGCCGAAGCGCGCGCTGGGCGCGTAGTAGCCGGACACCTGGTAGCCCCAGCTGCCGCCGAAGGGGTGCTCGGCCACCGGGAGAAACTCGACGTGGGTGAAGCCCAAACGCACCACGTGCTCGGCCAGCCGGGGCGCCAGCTCGCGGTAGCTCAGGCTGCGGTTTCCTTCTTCGGGCACGCGCATCCACGAGGCGAGGTGCACCTCGTAGACGCTCATGGGCGCGCGGGTGGCGTCGAGCTTCTCGCGTCGGCGCAGCCACACCTCGTCGTCCCACGCGTAGCCCTCGAGCTTCGTCACCACCGAGGCTGACAAAGGTGGCGGCTCGGTACGAAAAGCCATCGGGTCGGCCTTCAAGAACGGTGCGCCACCCCGCGGCGAGATCTCGAACTTGTAGCGGTTGCCAGGCGTGACGCCGGGCACGAAGATCTCCCACAAGCCCGAGGCGCCCAGCGAGCGCATCAGGTGTCGCCGGCCATCCCAGCGGTTGAAGTCGCCCACCACGGAGCAGCCTTCAGCATTGGGCGCCCACACCACGAACGCCGTGCCGCTGATGCCCTGGTGGGTGATGGGGTGCGCGCCCAGGCGATCCCAGAGGCGGCGGTGCCGGCCTTCACCCACGAAGTGCAGATCGGCGGGGCCCAGGGTGGGCAGGAACGCGTAGGGATCTTTCTCTTTCGAGACGCCGGTCGCGAAGTGCAGCTCGAGCTCGTAGGGGGCGACCTTGCCGCTGAGGCGGCCTTCGAACACGCCGGGAAAATCGTCGCGTAGCGTCAGCGTGGCTTGCCGGCCCGCCATGTTCACGACGACCTTCGTCGCCTCGGGGCGGAAGACGCGGAAGAAGACGTCGTCACCTGCCTGGTGCGCGCCGAGCAACCCGTGAGGGTTCGCCAACCGGAGCGCCTGCAACTGCCGCAGAGCTTCTTCGTGCATGGGGTCAGCAGCCTGTAACAGAACCTCAGCTGCAGTTCGCGGTGCTCGAGGGCACGCCCGCGTCCACCCAACCGATCAGTAACGTCTTCTCTGCCGTATTCAGGGGAGGGCGGTTGAGCGGCATGAAGTCGATCTCCACGGCGCCGACGGCACGCTGCGCCACTGTGCTGCCCGCGAACGGCCGTTGGAAATCAGCCAGTGTCATGAGGGGAAACGGAGCGTCTTGCGTGGGCGGATCGCCGTGGCAGCTTCGGCACCTCGCCGTCAGCAGCGCGTCGACGTCACACGGAATGTGGGGAACACCTGCATCGACTTCCGGGGACGGGATGGGCGAGCCGCACGAAGCGGCGCCCACCCCGGCCACGATCAGCGCGATTTTTAGAACGAGTTGCAAGCCGCGTTGACGAAGTTGGTGTTGTGCATCTGGGTGATGGTGACGTTCGCGGTCACGGCAGGCACCACCTCGCGCCACACGTGATCCGAGTTGTTGCACTGCATGTTGTTGCCCGTTTCAGCGTAGTAGTCGACGTTGTACGCTTGGCCCGACTGGAGTCGGCCGGTGAACGTGAAGTTTACGATGCCGTTCGCGACGACCTGCGACTGCCTGTCGAGCACGCCGCCATCAGACTGCTGAACGAGCGCCATGCGCACCGTCTGCGCGTTGTGCGGGCTGTACCCCGTGCCGTTGAAGACCAGGTTGAAACCCGCGGGGCCCGCGTCCACACCGGCATCGACACCGGCGTCAGTGCCCGCATCGGTCACACCAGCGTCCATGCCCGCGTCGGCACCGGCATCGGTGGTACCGCCACCGCCACCCGCGGCCGTGCCGCCGCCCGTCGCCGTGCCGCCACCCGTCGCCGTGCCGCCACCCGTCGCCGTGCCGCCACCCGTCGCCGTGCCGCCACCCGTTCCCGTGCCGCCGCCCGTTCCCGTGCCGCCGCCCGTTCCCGTGCCTGCATCCGGGGGGAAGGGGCTGCCCGCCTTGCAGACGCCGTTGTCGCAGGTGAACTTTTCACCCATCGCGCCCTTGCCAGCGCAGTCGGCGACGTCGACGCACTCAGGCGCGCAGCTCGACGAGTAGAGGTACAGAGGAACGGCGATCAACGCCAACGCTGCAATTTTGAGCGGATGAGCCTTCATGGTGGTGTCTCCCAGGAGTGAAACGAACCGACCGCAGCCTTGTAGGCCAAGCGGGCGCTCAGTTCCAAAAAAGAAGGCGGCAGGGCTTCGCCCTCAGGGTCGCCCGGGAGAGACCGCAGGAAAGTGGTTTCGGTTACGCCGACTTCGGCTTGTAGAAAAGACTCAGCGAGTAGCAGTGAAACTCGTTGTCGCTCGACTGCCGCACCACGCGATCGACGATCTCGAGATCAGCGTTGCTCTTCAGCCACCGCGAGACGTTTTCGCTGAGCTCTTCTCGTTCCTTCGCCTTCGTCGCTGAAAACACCTTGACGCCAGTGAACATGAGGGGCTTATCCCACCAGCGATTTCCCGCTTCAAGGGCTTCCATGCTGATCGACCTGCACGTTCATTCGTATCTCTCCCGAGATTGCCAGCTCGACCCCCGGGCCGTTCTGACCCGGGCGGAGTCCTTTGGGCTCGATGGTGTCGCCTTCACCGAGACGAACACCCAGGACGGGTGTGACGAGCTCTTCGACCTGCAGCGCACCACGAAGCTGAAGATCTTCGTGGGGCTCGAGCTGGCGACCGACAAAGGCCAGTACCTGTGCTTCTTCGAGAAGCCCGACCGCGCGCCCGAGCCCGTGCAGTTGTGGGGGAGCAACCGCGAGACGCCCTGGAAGGCCGAAGAGTGCCTGCCCAAGCTCAAGTCGTTGGGCGCGGCCATCGTCGCCGCCCGCCCGTACGACAAAGAGTTCGCCACGCCCGCGCTCGACTTCGTCAAGACGCTCAAGCTCCTCTCGGCGGTCGAGGTCTACAACCCCAAGGCCCGCGCGGGTGCCAATGAGCTGGCCATCGAGGCGGCCAGCGCGCTCCAGATACCCGGCGTGGCGGGCAGCGACGCACGTGATTCGGTCGACGAGGTCGGTTACGCCGCCACGCTCTTCACTAAACCCATCGCCACCCAGGCAGACCTGGTGAAGGCGCTGCTGGGCCGCGACTACTTCCCGGTGCAGATGGGCGAGCTGCCGCACCTGCAGCGCCCGGGTGACGCGCGCACGGCCGAGCTCAAGGCGAAGAAGAAGAAGAAGCGCCGTTGGCCCCGGTGAAGGCGGTCAGCCGGCCGTCGATGAGGGTGGCGGTGCGGGCTCCGTCACCCCAGCGCCAGGTCTCCTTGCGCTGCGTGTCGACCAGCTCAAACCGTCTCGAATCGGGAAAGCCCCACGCCATCTCCAACGCTTCCGAAGGCATGTCTGAGACCACGCTCTTGGTGCGAATCGCCTCGCGCACGGGCTCGGAGAAGCTCTCCAGCCGCCTGGCCTGATCTTCACGGGTCAGGTGGCGCTCGAGCTCAGCGAGGAACTCCTGGTCGGTCTTGAGGCCGGGCCGCAGCACCAGCACCGCGGGCGGCGCGTTGCGGGGGCTGCCGGGCACCTCGAGGTAGATCCACACCAGCGACCGAGGCGTGTAGAGCACCCGTTCGGTCATCACCCAGGCCGAAGGAAACTCGACCTTCGCGATGCGCACCGCCGTACCCGCGGGCAAGGTGCGCTCGATGGGGCCGGGGTTCAGCGGTTTGCCGCCCGCGCCATCGAGCAGCCGCACCAGCTCAGGTGAGACCGGGGTCATCAGGCGCCGCGTGGCATCGCCGTAGAACGGCGTGACGAACATCGACACGCGCAAGAAACGTCGATCGCCGTTGAGGCTGCGCTCGAGAAAGGCGACCTGGGTGGGCGGAATCGCCACCTGGGCCGTCGCGCAGCCGGTCAGCACGAGCGCCGCGATCAGCCCGAATCTCACGTGGAGGAACCGCCCGAGCCGCTGCTGCCGCCGCTGGTGCCCGAACCCGAGGCCGCCGAGGCCGCCGGGGCCGAAGGGGCTGCGGTGGGTGTGGTGGTCGTGGTGGTGGTGGCCGCGGTGGTGCTGCTCCCCGAAGTGGAGGCGGCGGGCGTGCCCGTCGAGTCTTTCTTGGTGCTCGCGTAGAGATCAGAACCCCAGCCGCCGCCCTTGAGCTGGAAGCTGGTGCGGCTCATCATTCGGCTGAGCGCAGGCTCGTGACACTTGGGGCACTCGGTGGGCGAGGGGTCGCTCACCTTGTGCATCACCTCGAGCTCGTTTCCGCACTTCTCACATCGGTATTCGTAGATCGGCACGTGGGGTTACCTCTTGTCTTTGAGCCAGGGCTCGAGCAGCCCGAGTTTTTCCAACGCTCGCCGCAGGCTTTCGGCATGGAGCGCGTATTGCCGCGAAAGCATGTCCACCAACGTGGGCACGGTGGTCGCAGCGTCCTTCACTTCGTCGACCAGCACAGCGAGCTGCTTGGTGAGTTGCTGCTGGAATTTCCGTTCGATGCCGAGATCCTCGAGGTAGCGGCCGCGGAAGAGGAGCTCGAGCCGCAAGCCGAGGTTCTCCGAAGACAACGCTTCTTTGATGTAACGGTCTCGAACCTGCTCGACCTCCGAGGTGACCCCCAGCGCCCCGATGAGCTTCTCGAGCTCTTCGGCCGTTAATCCAAAGTCATGCGAAGCCCGGCTGAACGAGCCCTTCGAGTCGATCAGGGCGGCCAGCAGGCCCTCGCGCTCCTTCTTCTCGATCAGCTCGAAC
Source organism: Archangium sp. (assembly GCA_043773025.1). Lineage (GTDB taxonomy): Bacteria > Myxococcota > Myxococcia > Myxococcales > Myxococcaceae > Archangium_A. Next base: position 44,764 of record JAYVFP010000374.1, on the reverse strand, counting down.
AGCCCGTGCTCTTCCAGCACGTCTTCCACATCGCCCACGCTCAGGGCTTCGCCCCGTTTGCTGACGTAGCCCTGTTCGAGGGTGCGCAGCAGCGCGATGCGGTGAGGTACCTGTTCGATCAGCGCCACCACCGTCTCTTTGCCCTCGGGGCGGAAGAGCGTCTCGAAGCTGGCGCGCGAAGGATCGACGGTGGTGAAGCGGCCGCGGGGCGCGGGCAGGTTGCGCTTGGGCAGAAAGTGGGTGCCGGGCAGCGGCGCCGTGTGCACTTCGCGGTCGAACTCACCGGCGCGGCGTTTGTGCGGGGCGATCTTCTCCTTGAGGCTCAGGCCGCGCGCCTTCTTCTCTCGGGGAGCGGAAGGCGCCGGGAGGGGCAACGAGATCGCCGGCTTTGCGGTGGTCAACACCGGGAGCGCGAGCCCCTTGGGCGGCTTGCGGTCGCGCGTCGCCTTGCGGACCTCTTCGTAATACCCGCTTTGTTCGCGCTCGGCGGCGACGCTGGTCCTGGTGCCCAGGATCACGTCGACCACTGCGAAGGGCCCCAGCCGGGCGGTCGGTTCGGCGTCGGTGAGCTGCCGAACGCGGGGGTCGTCGTCGTCGTCGAGCAACGCCAGGGCGTCACGCACCAGCCCGGGAGAGGCAGGTGCTTTGGCCCGTCGGCAGAAGTCTGCGACCGCCACCGCGACCGGCGTCGGAACGTCTTCAGGGAGTCTCTTGCGCAGCAAGTCCATCATCGCGGTGTCCAAAGGGGGCCGCCGTGCGTATAAGCAGTCTTCGGAACCTGTCAATGAACGCCAAGCCCGAGACGTCAGACGAGCCCAGCGTCGTCGGAGTCCGTGTCCGCCCCGCCTGGTCAATCGCGCTCTATGCGCTCCTGGTCCTTTCGGCCGGGGTGGCTTTCTACGCCCAGCGCACGCCCGGCATCGACCCGATGGTCGCCCGCATCGCCCCGTGGATTTTTTTGGTCTTTGCCCTGGGCTTCTCGACGTACCGCATCGCCCTGGTCGCGGCGCGGCGGTACTCGCCCTTCAAGGCGTTCATTCAGATGTTCCTGGCGGCGTTGTTCTTCTTGCTGCTCCTCTTCCCCCGGGTCGAAGGCCCGCTCGACGAGAACCCGCTGTTGGTTCACCGTGACGATCGCGTGCGGGCGCAGGCCGCGGAATTGACGGGGTGGCGTGGGGATCAGACGCAGGGCCCGGCGTTGGTGAAGCTGCTCGCAGACCCTTCACCGGCAGTTCGTTCGGCAGCGCACGACGCGCTGGTGAAGTTCAACGCAGGCGTCGATCTCGGCCAGACGGCCGACGCCTGGGGAAAGCGTTTTCCATGACCGCTACCGGCGTCTCGTCGTCACAGCGCGAAGAACTCGACCGCATTCTCGACCGCTACATGGCGGAGCGCGGGCTCAAGTCGACGCGCCAGCGCAGCCTCATCATCGACATCTTCTTTAAGATGCACGGCCACCTCTCGGTGGAAGACGTGTGGTCGCGCGTTCGGCAAGACGACCCGCGCGTGTCGGTCGCCACGGTCTACCGCACCATGAAGCTGCTCTCAGAGAGCGGGCTGGCCCACGCGCGCAACTTCGGTGACGGGCAGACGCGCTACGAGCCTGCGGTCGGCCGCGAACACCACGACCACCTGATCTGCACGCGCTGCGGCACCATCATCGAGTTCGAGAACGATCAGATCGAGCGCATGCAAGACGCGGTGGCCCGAAGGCACGGCTTCAAGGTGACCTCGCACAAGATGGAACTCTACGGGTTGTGCAAGAGCTGCCAGAAGGCCGCCGAGCACACCGCGTGATCTCGCGCCGCAGTGTGTTGTGGGCGGGGTTGGCTGCGGGGTGCGCTCGAAACAGCGAGGCGACGCTGGCCGATTTTCGCACGTTCATGAATGCGTTGCCGCGGCAGACCGCGGGCCGGGTGGCCTTCGAGCCGTGGAGGCTGGAGGGCAAGGTGGTGCTGCTCACCTTCATCGCCACCTGGTGTTTCCCGTGCCTGACCGAGCTGAGGGTGATCAACCGGCTGGAATCGGATCATTCGGCCAAGGGCTTCGCGAACGTGCTGGTGGGCATGGATCTCGAGGGCCGACAGGTGCTCGAGCCGTTCGCCGAGGGCTATGCGCTGACCGTGCCGTTGATCGTGGGCGACGATCGCATTCGTTCGGGTGAGACGGTGTTCGGGCGCATTCGCGAGCTGCCCAGCCGAATGTTGTTCGGGCGCAGCGGCGAGCTGGTGGTCGGGTACTCGGGCATCGCGCAGTACGAGAGCCTCGAGCGCCTGGTCGTCGCCGAGCTGGTGAAGAAGTAGTTGAGGGAACCGGCTTCGCCTTCGATTCACCCGAAGGAACAACCAACCGGTCATCCCGAGGGGGTTGGCGGAAAAAGAAATGACTCCAATCACCGGTCTCCCCGAGCGCAGTCGAGGGGGCACTTGCCGCTCGAAGGCGAGGTAATCCTTCGACTCCGCTCGGGATGAACCGTGAGCGCTCCATATTTCGAAAAAACCTGCGAGCGAAGTCGAGGGATTACCTTTTCTCGCGCTGAAGGCGGCATCTCGACTGGGCTCGATGCGAACGGTGTGGCTTCACTTTGTGCACCGACACGCAAAACAGCCACCGCACTCACGAGGAGCACGGTGGCCGCTTCACTTCGAGACGATCAAGCCTGAGCGGTCGGAGTCACTTCTGCCGCGGGCACTTCCGCAACCGGAGCCGCTGGCTCTTCCACGTGCGTGGCCGGAGCAGCCTCGAGCTTCGCGCGGGCATCGGCCTCAGCCGCGTCATCCGCCGCGAACTTCGCCTTCACCGACGAGTCGCTGCTGGCGAGCTCCTCAGCGTTGAGCTCGAGACGGCCGGCATCGACGCCCGACTTCTTCTCGAGATCCTTGATCGCGCGCTTGAGCAGATCGCTCTCGACCAGCGTGCGGTTGAGGCGCATCTCGACGGCGCGGTACTTGTCACGAGCGAGCTCACCCTCGGAGTACACGCGCTTGCTGTCGCGCTGGTGGCGATCGAGCTTGGCCTTGAGGCTCTTGAGCTCACGGTCGAGCTCGTTGGCCTTCTTGCGGTCGGCCGAAGAGCTGGCCTCGAGACGGGCGATGCGATCCTTTTCCACGTCGGAGAGCTCGCGAATGACGCGGGTGATCACTTCCTGCGGGCGCTCGACCTTCACTTCTTCTTTCTTCTCGGTCGGCTCGGCGGCAGCGGGGCGGGCCTGCTTCTTCGTGTCGGCCTGGGTCTTCAGCTTCGTGATGTCGGCCAGCGCGGTGGCGAGCTCAGCGCGGGTGCTCTCAAGCTGGATCGACGCGGCGCGCTCGACTTCAGCGCGGGCCTTCACCAGATCGTCGCCCGACTTCTCGTTCTCGCGCTGATCGTGGAGCTTCTTCTTGGTGCTCTTGAGCTCGTCCTTCAGCTCGGCCTGGGCCTTCTTGACCTCTTCCAGTTCGCGCTTCTTCTTATCGAGGTCAGACTCGAGCTTGCGGGCGCGGTCATCATCGGAGCGGTTCTCGCTCTTGGAAGACGTCGAGGTATTGGCGGCAGCCTGCGCTGACGGCTTGGCGCCGCCACCGATGAGGCCGAGGTTGAAAGCCAGGCTGATCGCGAGAGCGATGCCGAGCAGAATGATGACTGGGGTCACGTAGAGGCTCCTGGAGGAATACGACGCGGGTCCTCTACAGGAAGGGGGGAGCCCGCGAAACCCCCGTCAGCGCATCTGGAGCCACGCGCCGAACCCGGTCCTCGATGGACGGGTGGGTGGCGAGCAGGCCCATCACCCCGCGCCCCGAGAGCGGGTTGACGATGAAGAAGAGCCCATGCCGCGAGGCCTGTTCGGTTCGGGCACGTTGGTCACCCCCTCAATCGCCGCCTTCTTCAGAGCCCTTGCGGTTCGCGTCCAGCGGCGCAAGACCGTGGTCAGAATCTTCGAGGTTCGGTGGTGCCGACAGGTCTCCCCAGTGTCCTGTCAATGACTCCCTGCGTAAGACGAGCGCCCCCCGCGCAACCTGCCCACTCGGCCGATGGCCATGTATACGTGCGGCATGTCTGGGCTCTTCATCACCGACGAACAGATCGCGGAGGCGAGGCAGCTCGCTTCCGACATCACCGACCCGATCTTCGATCTGATCTCGAAGAACACCACCATCTCCGTCGAGCGCACGGTGCTGCGCTGGTTCGGCGTCGATGGCGTGGGCAACCTTGGCGCGCCGCTGGTCAACCTGATGTGCGACCGCCTCAAAGAAGCCGGCGTGCTCAACAAGGGCGCGGCCTACTGGTACGGCCGCGCGCTGCGCATGGGTGCGAGCAGCCCGCTCGACGCCGTGGAGCGGCTGACCTCAGCGCCGCTGGAGACCTTGAAGCCGCTCGCGCCTGCTGACGAGGCGAAGCTGCGTGACGAGGTTCGCGCCGAAGCGCGCGCGGCGGTCGAGGAACTCAAGAACCGGGTGGCCCAGCGCAACGATTTGAAGCGCGAGTTCCCCATGGCCGAGGCGCCGCACAAGTACGTGATCGTCGCGACCGGCAACATCTTCGACGACGTCGATCAGGCGCGCGCCGCAGCCCAGGCCGGGGCCGACGTGATCGCGGTGATTCGCTCGACGGCGCAGTCGTTGCTCGACTACGTGCCCCAGGGCGCGACCACCGAGGGCTACGGCGGCACGTACGCCACGCAGGAGAACTTCCGCGTGATGCGCGAGGCGCTCGACGACGAGAGCCGCAAACTCAAGCGCTACGTCGAGCTGACCAACTATTCGTCGGGCCTGTGCATGTCGGAGATCGCCTTCATGGCGGCGTGGGAGCGGCTCGACATGCTGCTGAACGACGCGATGTACGGAATTCTTTTCCGCGACATCAACATGCGCCGCACCTTCATCGATCAGTACTTCTCGCGCCGCATCTGCGCGATGGCCGGCATCATCATCAACACCGGTGAAGACAACTACATCACCACCGCCGACGCGTTCGACGCCGCGCACACGGTGATCGCCAGCCAGTTCATCAACGAGCGGTTCGCCAAACGCGCGGGCTTGAAAGATTGGCAGTTGGGCATCGGTCACTCGTACGAGATCGATCCGCACAAGCCCGAGACGCTCTTGCTCGAGCTGTCCCAGGCGATGCTGGTGCGGCGGTGTTTCCCCGACGCGCCGCTCAAGTACATGCCGCCCACCAAGCACAAGGAGACCGACATCTTCTTCAGCCACGCGTACGACGTGATGGCTGACCTGGTCGCGGTGTGGACGAACCAGGGTATTCAGTTGCTGGGCATGATGACCGAGGCGATGCACACGCCGCTGCTCGCCGACCGCTACGTCGCGCTCAAAGCCGCCACGTACATTCACAAGGCCGCGCGGGGCATCGACCAGGAGTTCACCGTGCGCGAAGACGGCAAGATCGCCAACCGCGCCCGCTTCGTGTTCGCCAACGCGATTCAGCTGCTGCGGGAGGCGCAAGCCGACGGCATGGTCGCGGCGATCGGGCGCGGTCGTTTCGGAGACGTCAAGCGCACCGAAACCGGCGGCAAGGGCCTCGACGGCGTCATGGAAAAGGCGCCTGATTACTTCAACCCGTTCCTCGAGCTGATGGAGAAGTCATGACCGCACTCGCACTCACTTTGGCGCTCGCGCTCGGCGGCGCCGACTCGTTGGGCAAGCAGTCGTTGCTCGGCCTGACCTTCAAGGCGCCTTCGCAGTGGGGAAAAACCCAGCCTGATGCGAACTCGTTGACCTGGGCGGATCCTTCGTCGGGCGCTGAGCTCGCCGTCACCGTGTATCCCGTCGATCCGCAGCGCCCTGCGCTGGCGTGCCTCAAGCAGATGGTCGACGCGCTGGGTACCGAGGGTTTTTCGCCGCTCACCCTCGGCGCACAGCCGGCCTCGCGGAAGATCACCACCGACTACGTGGGTGAAGGCGAAGAGGCGAAAATCGACGCCAACAAGGTCACCACCACCACGGTGATCGGCTGCAACGGCAAGACGAAGTGGGTGATGACGTGGACGTCGAAGACCTCGGCGGGGTCCCGTTTCGGGCCCATCTTGAAGCGGGTGCTCGACTCGATGGGTTACGGGAAGTGATGCGATGACCACTCCTGCACGTGAAAAGCATTTGATCCGCGCGTACGGCGATCGCCGCGATGACGGGATCATCCAGATCTCCTTCACGCTCCCGGTCGCCACCTCGGAGAAGGCGAAGGAAGCCGCTCAGATTTATTGCAAGAAGCTCGGGCTGACCGACGTGAAGGTCGCCGCCGCCGAGCGCGCTGCCGACCAGTACACGTTCTTCGTGGTCTACGCGCGGTCACCGGTCATCATCGACTACAACGAGATCGACACGCCCGAGATCGTGATCAAGAAGCTCAGTTTCTACGAGCTCAACGAGTTCATCGAGCAGAAGATCGCGCGCAAGGTGGTCGTCTTCGGCGCCTGCACCGGCACCGACACGCACACGGTGGGCATCGACGCGATCCTCAACATGAAGGGCTTCGCGGGTGACTACGGCCTCGAGCGCTACCCGTGGTTCGACGCGTACAACTTAGGCTCGCAGGTGCCCAACGCAGAGCTCATCAGGCGCGCCATCGAGCAGAAAGCCGACGCGATCCTGGTCAGCCAGGTGGTCACTCAGCGTGACGTGCACAAGGAGAACTCGCGCGCGTTCATCGAGCAGGCAAAGGAAGCGGGCATCGTCGGCAAGATGACCTTGCTGCTCGGCGGGCCGCGCGTGGATCACAAGCTGGCGCTCGAGCTCGGCTTCGACGCGGGCTTTGGGCCCGGCACCAAGCCGTCTGACGTCGCGAACTTCGTGGCGCACCAGGTGATGCAGCGGCTGGGTAAAGAAGCGAAGGGTACGCACTTCGAAGGAGAACCCACGTGAGCGAACAGCCCCCCGGCGTCGGTCTGAAAGTGGTCTTGCGGCTGCGCATGGGCACCCACGACGCGCACTACGGCGGCGATCTGGTCGATGGCGCGCGCATGCTCGGGCTGTTCGGCGACGTGGCCACCGAGTTGCTCATTCGGCTCGACGGCGATGAAGGTCTCTTCCGCGCGTACGACTCCGTGGAGTTCCTCGCGCCCGTCTATGCCGGCGACTACATCGAGGCCGAAGGCACCCTCACGGGGCTCGGCAATACCAGCCGCAAGATGACCTTCGAGGCGCGCAAGGTGATCCGCTCGCAGCCCAGCGTCAGCGCGTCGGCCGCCGAGGTGCTCGAGCCGCCCATCGTGGTGTGCCGCGCTTCGGGGACCTGCGTCACGCCGAAGGACAAGCAGCGGAGATCTCTATGAACCCGATGGTCCTCACCGCCGCGATGGTCGGCGCCGAGACGACGCGTGAGCAGACGCCGTACCTTCCGATCTCGGCTGAGGAGATCGCCGAAGACGCCGCGAAGTGCCGCGAGGCGGGCGCTGCGATGGTGCACCTGCACGTGCGCACTCCAGATGGGAAGCCCAGCCAGGACGCGGAGCTGTTCCGCGCGGCGATTCGGGCGATCCGCGCGCGGTGCGACGTGTTGATTCAGGTCTCGACGGGCGGGGCGGTGGGCATGAACGTCGACGAGCGGTGCGGCGGGCTTACGCTCACCGGCGCCGATCGCCCTGACATGGCCACGCTCTCGACGGGCACGGTGAACTTCGGGCCCGACGTGTTCTGGAACCCGCGGCCCCTCATTCGCGACATCGCCACGCGCATCAAGGCGCTGGGCATCAAGCCCGAGCTCGAGTGCTTCGACGTCGGCATGATCGACGAGGCGCGTGCGCTGGAGAAAGAAGGCTTCATCACCTTGCCTGCACACTTCGACTTCGTGCTCGGGGTGGGTGGGGCGCTGGCGGCGACGGCTGAAGGGCTCGACTTCATGCGCTCGTACATTCCGCCCGGTTCGTCGTGGACCTGCGCGGGCATGGGCCGGCATCAGCTGCCGTTCGTCGAGCTGGCGGCAGAGCGGGGCGGCAACGCGCGCGTGGGGCTGGAAGACAACATCTACGTCTCGAAGGGGGTGCTGGCGAAGGGCAACTTCGAGCTGGTGGCTGAGGCTGCGAAGCGGGCGAAGGCGAAGGGCCGCGAGCTGGCCACGCCGCAGCTGGCCCGTGAGCTGCTCCGGCTGACGTGAAGACGAAAACGAAAACGAAAACGGCCTCCCTCTCCCCCGCGGGGGAGAGGGTCGGGGAGAGGGCTGTCGCGCTGTTGGCGCTGCTCGCATTCCTCTCCTGCACCGAACCAAGCGAATCCGAGATCCTCGACCGCACCGGCACGGTGCAAGGCCCCATCACCAGCACCGCCGAAGGCGACGCCTGGGTCTTCCTCTATCGCCCGGGGGAAGGCCCCCCCGGAGCACCCGCAAACCCACTCGCAGTCAGCGCGGTGAGCGCGAAACGCCTCGAGTCCGATCCCCGCTACGTGATCGCGAACGTCAAACCCGCGCCGTATCGCCTCTTCGGCCTGCTCGACGTCGACTCCGACTTCGACGGCACCATCGACGTGCTCAGCCAGCCCACCGCGGGCGATCGCATCAGCGACCCGGTGAACTTCCAATCGCAACCCGGCCGCGGGGCCACCGTCGCGCTCGAGCTGAACAAGCCGGTCTTCACCGAGCCGCCCGCCTTCTCGCTCGAAGGCCAGGCCGACGACGACGTGGTGCTCGACTTCGCGCTCGACGCGATCACCCCGTTGACCTTGCTCGCCGACCCGGTCGGCCGCTTCGACCCGAAGAAGGTGGGCTTCACCTTCGGCCTGCTCGACGTCGACAACGACCAGCGCCCCGACGACGCCGACGGCGACGGCACCCCCGATCTCTCGCTCCAGCTGTTCCTCCGCTGGCTGCCCAGGCCGGGTCAGTTGGCACCGAACAGCACGGTGATCGTCCCGTTGGTGTTCGATCCCTCGCCTTTCCTCCGCACCCTGGAGGGCCGGCTTGACACCACCGTCACCGCCAACCGCCTACAGGTGGTGATGGTGCCCGTGGCCCAGGCGCTGGGACCCACCGAAGACGGCGGGGCCGGTATTCAGCCCTTCGGCGCCCCTCCGGCAGGCGACTACGAGCTGGTCGCCCTGGCGGCAGGGGGCCAGTTCTGGCGGTTGCCCAACCAGCTCCCGGTGGCCTCGCAGAACCTTCGCCTGCACATCGATCGAGTCTCTCGCTGACGACTTTCGAAGACCTGACATAGACTCTGCGCCTTCCCATGACCGTTGCCCCGGAATCCGATGCGGTCATCGTGAACCCTCTGAGGGCCAGCGGCCTGCTGGACTCCATCGGCCTCGAACGCGCGCGCGCCCACGTCAAAGAATCCGGCGGGCTGCTCTCCGATGCGCTGCTGCGGTTGGGGCTGGTGAAAGAGGGCGACTACCTTCGCATCTTCGCCGAGCTCTATTCCACCCGCTTCGTGAAGGCGGAGAAGCTCAAGAGCATCCGCCTCGATGAAGGGCTGCTGGAGCGCGTGGGCGTACGCAGCGCAGACCGGCTGCGCATGTGCCCCATCCACTGGGACGCATCGAAGATGGAGCTGCACGTCGTCGCCTCGGTGCCGCTCTCGTCGAGCCTCGAGCCCGAGCTTCGGCAGATCGTGGGCGCCAAGAGCATCGTGGTCTACGTGGCCACCAGCGGCGCCGTGGCCGCGCTGATCCGCCGCGCGTATTATCGCCAAGACGACGCCTTCAAGGACGTCACCGCCAACGGCGCAGGCCCGGCGTTGCCTCCGGCGCAAAAGGCGAGCGAGACCTACGACGACGAGGGCCGCGAGCAGACCGGCACCAACATCGAGAAGCCCAACGTGCAGGTCGACGCCGAGCTGGGCGCTTCCGTGCTCGACGACCCACCGCCGCCTTCTGAGTCGACCGAAGGCAAGACCGTGATGGTCAACCTCGAGGCGCTCACCATCGCCACGTTGCGGCGAGAGAACGCCCGCTACCGCATCGCCCAGGAGTTCCACCGCCGCGTCTCGCTCGAGCGCAGCGTAGAGGCGATGGTCGATCGCATTCTTTCGGTGGTCTTCGAGCTGCTCAACGCCGATGGCGCCGCGGTGTGGTTGACCTCGGGCCGCTACGCCTCGAAGTCACGCAACGGCGATCACGTGGTCGAAGTGCCGCGCACCATCATCGACACCGCGCTCATCTCGACCAACGGCCTGCTCACCAACAACGCGCTGCTCGACGAAAGGTTCGATCGCAGCAAGAGCGTGATGATCCGCGGCATCAAGAGCGTGATGGCGATGCCGTTGCGCACCCGCTCGGGCACCATCGGCATTCTCTACGTCGAGTCGGTCTCGATGAGCGCCGCCTTCACCGAGGACGACCTGCCGCTGCTCGACGCGGTGGCGGCGCAGGCGTCGATCCTCCTCGACAACGCCGCGCTGGTTGCGCAGGTGCAGAAAGAAGTCGAGACGCGCGCCAGCCTCTCGCGTTTCTTGAGCGCCGCCGCGGTCGAAGAGGTGCTCTCGGGCCGCATGAAGGTGAACATGGCGGGGCAGAACGCCGAAGTGACGGTGCTGTTCGCCGACATTCGCGGGTTCACCACCATGTCGGGCCAGATGCCGCCCGAGGAGATCGTTCGGTTCCTGAACGCGTTCTTCGGTGAGGCCGTCGACGCCGTCGAGAAGAACGGCGGTGTGGTCGACAAGTTCATCGGCGACTGCGTGATGGCCCTGTGGGGCGCGGTGGATCAACGTGAAGACGGCGCGCGCAAGGCGATCGCCGCGGCGCTCGAGATTGTGCAGCGCGCGGGGAAGATCACGGTCAAAGGCGTGCCGCTCGAAGTGGGCGTGGGGATCAACACCGGGCCCGCGGTCGTCGGCGCCATCGGAGCTGCCCGGCGACTCGACTACACCGCCATCGGCGCGACGGTGAACCTCGCGGCGCGACTGTGCGGCATCGCGCAGACCGGCCAGGTGCTGGTGACCAGCGACACGCTGTTGCGCGCGGGGCCCGGCGTCATTCACGAGGCCAGCGATTCGGTGATCTTGAAGGGCATCGACGTGCCGATCGTGCCGTACTCGGTGAAGGCGCTCACCATGCCGCTCCAGCTCAACCAGGTGAGCAGCCCAGGCCCGACGAACGCCAAACTGCCTCCCATTCCGGGCCTGACGGTACCGCTCAAGCCCCGCTGAAGGGTTGAGGTGGTGAATTGAGGCTCGCGCGCCGCGTTGAGGCCCGGGTATAGGTCGATGCTGCCCCCCTTCAGACTTGAGGAGTCTTCGTGCTCGCTTCCATCGCACTCGTGGTCGTTCTCGCTGCTTCCCCTGGCCCGCTGTCGGTCGTGAAGAACGCTGATGCCGAAGTGCAGAAGGTGCTCCAGGCGCCCGATGCGACCACCGAAAAGCTGGCCGCCCGCGCTGATGATTTCGTCGACTTCGGTGAGCTCGCCAAACGCGCCATGGGCGCCGAGTGGGCCAAGCTCAACAAGAAGCAACAGGATGAGTTCAGCGCGACGATGAAGGGTCTGCTTCGCGCGAGCTACGCGCAGAAGGCCGTCAACGATGGTCGCGGCGGGAATACGGCGAAGGTCGAGTACGGCGCTGAGAAGATCGAAGGCAACGAGGCGGTGGTCGACTCGAAGCTGTTGGTCAAGCAGGACACGTACCCGGTCGTCTACAAGCTGTACCGTGCTGACGCGAAGGGCTCGTGGCGCATCTATGACGTGGTGACGGATGAGGTGTCGCTGGTGAGCACGTACAGCGACCAGTTCCGCACGGTGATGGGCAAGAAGGGGTTTGAGGGTCTGCTCAAGTCGCTCAAGGACAAGCAGGCGTCGCTCGAGAAGCAGAACGCCACTTCGCCTGCGAAGGCTGCTGCTCCCGAGAAGAAGTAGGGGAGCAAGTACTCCCTCGACTCCGCTCGGGAGGAACGGTGACCGTTCGCATCGAGCGGAGTCGAGATGCCGATTGAAGTTCAGCGAACGTCGAAACGATCCAGCGTCATCACCTTCGTCCACGCCTTGACGAAGTCACGCTGGAACTTGTCCTGGCCATCGGCCGCTGCGTACACCTCAGAGATCGCCCGCAGCTCGGAGTTCGAACCGAACGCGAGGTCGACCGGGGTCGCCGTCCACTTCACCTTGTTGGTCTTGCGATCGAGACCTTCGTAGACGCCTTCGGTCTTCGCCGACCTGTTCCACCTGGTGGACGTGTCGATGAGGTTCACGAAGAAGTCGTTGGAGAGCGTACCGGGCCGGCTGGTGAACACACCGTGAGCCGCTTGACCTGCGTTCGCGTTGAGGGCGCGCAGGCCGCCGACGAGCACGGTCATCTCAGGAACGGTCAGCGTGAGCATGCTCGCGCGATCCACCAGCAGCTCGGTGGGAGGGCGCGTCTGGCCAGGCCCGAAGTAGTTGCGGAAACCGTCTGCGGTCGGCTCGAGCACCACGAAGGTCGCCACGTCGGTCTGCGCCTGTGACGCATCGGTGCGCCCCGGAGTGAAGGGCACCTGCACGTCGAAGCCCGCCTTCTTCGCGGCCTGCTCGACGCCCACGTTGCCACCCAACACCACGAGGTCTGCAAACGAGACCTTCTTCGCGCCGCGGTTGAAGTCTTTCTGGATGCCCTCGAGCTTCTGGATCACCTTGCTCAGCTCAGCAGGGTCGTTGACCTTCCAGTCCTTCTGGGGGGCGAGACGAACGCGCCCGCCGTTCGCGCCACCGCGCATGTCGGTGCCGCGGAAGCTCGAAGCCGCGGCCCAGGCCGTCTTCACCAGGGCAGGCGCAGCCAGACCGGAGGCAGCGATCTTCGCCTTCAGATCCGAGATGTCTTTCGCGTCGACAGGCGTGCCTTCAGCCTTGGGCACCGGGTCCTGCCAGACGAGCTCTTCGCTCGGCACGTCGGGGCCGAGGTAGCGGGAGCGCGGGCCCATGTCGCGGTGGGTGAGCTTGAACCACGCCTTGGCGAAGGCGAGCTTGAACTCTTCCGGGTTGTCCTTCCACCGCTTGGTGATCTTCCCGTAGGCGGGGTCGAAGCGCAGCGCGAGGTCGGTGGTGAACATGATCGGCGCGTGGCGCTTGGTCTTGTCGTGCGCGTCAGGCACGAGCCCTGCGCCCTTGCCGTCGGCGGGGATCCACTGGGTCGCGCCAGCGGGGCTCTTGGTCTGCACCCACTCGAAGGCGTACAGGTTGTCGAGGTAGTTGGTGGTGAAGAAGGCGGGGGTGACCGTCCACGCGCCTTCGAGGCCGCTGGTCACGGTGTCGGCGCCGTTGCCCTTGCCGCACTTGTTTTCCCAGCCCGTGCCCTGCTTCTCGGTACCGGCCGCGGCGGGCTCGACGCCCACGCACTTCGCGGGAGGATGCGCGCCGTGCGCCTTGCCGAAGGAGTGACCACCCGCGATCAACGCGACGGTCTCTTCGTCGTTCATCGCCATGCGGGCGAAGGTCTCGCGAATGTCCTTGGCTGAAAGCAACGGATCGGGGACGCCGTTGGGACCTTCGGGGTTCACGTAGATGAGGCCCATCTGCACGGCGCCCAGCGGCTTCTGAAGCTTGCGATCGCCCGTGTAGCGCTCGTCGGCGAGGAACTTCTTCTCGGGGCCCCAGTTGACCAGCTCAGGCTCCCAGTCGTCTTTCCGGCCGCCGGCAAAGCCGAAGGTCTGAAAACCCATCGCCGTCAGCGAGACGTTGCCGGTCAGCACCATGAGGTCTGCCCACGAGAGCTTGCGCCCGTACTTCTGCTTCACCGGCCACAGCAGTCGCCGCGCCTTGTCGAGGTTGACGTTGTCGGGCCAGCTGTTGAGCGGCTCGAAACGCTGCTGAGCGCCGCCCGCGCCGCCACGGCCATCGCCGAGGCGATACGTGCCGGCGCTGTGCCACGCCATGCGGATGAAGAAGGGGCCGTAGTTGCCGTAGTCGGCCGGCCACCAGTCCTGCGAGGTGGTGAGCACCTTGGTGATGTCCTGCTTCACGGCGGCGAGATCGAGGCTCGCAAACTCCTTGGCGTAGTCGAAGTCGCCGCCCAGGGGGTTCGACTCGGCGGCGTTGCGGCGCAGCGGGGAAAGGTCGATCTGATCAGGCCACCAGAACTGCGTGGGCCTGACGTCGGGCTCTGCGCTCGCGAGCGCAGGAGTGAGGAACAGCACCAGCGACATCATCAATTTCGTCTTCATCGGTTCTCCAATGCAGGAAGGACACTTGAATCTCAACGACTGCAACCTCATCGGTTCGCGCTCAGCGCACCAATCGTTTGGTTGGATGGACGTGATAGCCGCAGCCTATCGGCGGCGCCGGTCTATCAGCGTGCGCAGCGCCTGGGCGCCCCGTCGCAGCTGCGCGCCACCTACGCTGGTCGCGCGCCAGGTGACGGTCTCCACCGCGTCGGAGACGAGCTCGCGCAACGTGAGGCTCTCTGAAGAGGACGGCGGGGTGGTGTGAGGCACTTCGGGCTCAGTCGGCCGCTCCTCGCGCGGCTCGACGGTCGTCCAGTGCAATGAGGCAGGCGCACCCATCGCGTAGCTGCCGGGCCTCGCGAGCACGGGCATCTCTTTGCCGATCGCGCCCACTTCAGGCACTTGCAGCTTTCGGCTCAGCCGATCGAACGCCTCGATGATCTGCCCGACCTGCGAATCGGTCAGCGTGGCGGGCGGAGCGAGCAGCAACCTCGAGCGTGGACCTGCCAGCCAGCCGCGGCAGGCGATGCCCAGATCGGCCAGCGCCGCGAGCCACCGCTCACACAGCGCCTCGTCACCCAGCCACACCGGGATCCACGGCGTGACGCACGGGCCGGTATCGAAACCCCGGCCCTTGAGCGCGGTCAGCAGCTTCTGGGCGTTGTCGAAGAGCCGGGCCCGGCGGGTCGCTTCGCTCGCTGCGATGTCGAGCGCTCGCGCCGAAGCGGCGAGGGAAACGGCAGACGGGGCCGGGAGCGCGCCGCGCAAGGTCTCGAGCAGCTCAGCCTGACCCAGCACCAGCGCGCCTGTTCCTGGGATCGCGCCCCCCAGCGGCAAGATTCGCAAGGTCACCTGCGCCTGCAACGAGAGGTGTTCGATCGCGCCGCCTCCGGTGGGCCCGAGTACGCCCAGGCCGTCGTCGATCACCACCAGGTTCGCGTGCCGCCGCTGACAGACCTCGGCAAACCGCGGAGTGAGCGCGAGATCGCCCTCGAGGGGGTGCACTGCTTCGAGAATGAGCCCCAGCATGCCGGGGTGACCGAGCGCGGCCTCGGCGTCTTCGGGCGTGGTGATCTGCGCCGACTCGGGCACCGACCGGCGGCCGCGGGCCTCGGTGGCCATGCGCCAGGTCGGCAACAACGGCAGCAACGCCTCTTCGTGGCTGATCACCAGCGCGGCTTGCGCGCCGAAGAGCGAGAGCGCGCGGGCCTCGAACTCGGCCTGGGTGCGCGTGCCTTCGGTGCGGCCGAGCCCCAGCTTTCGCAGCGCGATTTGACCGGCCTCTTTCACGCGCGCGTCGCTGCCCAGGCCCAGCAAATCGTCGGTCGAGGCGACCAGGAAGCGCGAGCCATCACTCTCGATCTCCGAAGCCGAAGGCACCGCGTCGATGCGGCAGTTCATCTTGAGCCGGCCGCGCACGTTGCGTGAGAGCACTGAAGGATCGACGGCCACGACCGGGTCATAGCGCATCGGCCGTCATCGGAGCGCGTGGGGAAAATCCTCTCCGAATGCGGGGGCAATCGCGTACACGAGGTCATGCGATTCTTCCTGCCTGTTCTGCTTCTGCTCGCTGCTTGTGCCACCACCGCTCCGATGCAGCAGCCCGCCCCGCGCTTCGAGACCACCGAGCTCGAGCTGACCGTCAAAGACGTCGACGGCGATCAGGTGCAGCAGCTCGTGTCGCAGTTCGCGAGGACCAACGACCTGCGTTCGGCGCAGCTCAAGAGCCACACGGGCAAGGTGGCGGTCTTCACGGTGATGTACCCGGGCGACGTGGGCGACCTGCCGAAGTCACTGGCCACCATTCCCGCGCCGGGCCTCAAGTTCGTCAGCGCCAAACACTCGTATGAGTACAGCGCCTTCGACAACCTGCCGCCCACGGTGACCTTCATTCACCCGCAGCCTGAGCAGGTGCTCAACACGAAGGATCAGTACGTCATCGTCGAGGTGCCCGACAAAGACGTGGCCCAGGTGACCATCGGCGGCAAGAACGCGCCCCTCTACAAGGGCACCGTGTACCGCCTGAAGCTCGACCTGAACGAGGGCAAGCAGGAGATCGTCGCCACCGCCAAAGACAAGGCCGGCAACGAGACCAGCGCCCGGGTGACGGTGACCATCGACACCACCGCGCCCGCGCTCCAGGCGCAGATCCGGTTGATCGTCGAAGGCCAGGTCGAGGCGGGCAGCTCGGTGCTGATCGACGGCGTCGAGGTCTCGGTCGACAGCGGCGGTCACTACAAGGCCGAGGTGCCGGTGCGGAAGGGCCAGCGCAAGGTGGAGATCGTCGCCATCGACCAGTCGGGCAACAAGTCGGTCACCACCAAGACCATCGGCGAGTAGCCGTTCGCATCGAGAGGGTTGGCGGAAATAGGAAATGACTCCAATCACCGGTCTCCCCGAGCGCAGTCGAGGGGGCACTTGCCCTCGCGAACCGAGGTAATCCCTCGACTGCGCTCGGGATGAACGGTGGGCCTTCGGGGGCCGGTGCCCAGTGGTCGCAGACCTTGCTTACAGGGGAGGGGGCTGGTAGGTGCGCCGCTCCTTTCCACTTTTGGAAGGCCACACCGGACCGCTGGCCGACGCGCCATGTCCGAGAGAAAGAAGCATCACATGAAGGGTCTCATCGGCAAGAAGGCCGGAATGACGCAGATCTTCAACGCGGATGGCAACGCCATTCCCGTGACCGTCATCGACGTCACGTCGGTTGAAGTCGTCGGCAAGCGCACCATGGAGAAGGACCAGTACACCGCCGTCGTCCTCGGGATGACGGACGCCAAGGAGAAGCACCTCACCAAGGCGCAGGTTGGTTCCTTCAAGAAGGCCGGCGCGAACCTCAAGCGCATCGTTCGTGAGTTCCGCGTCGACGCCGCTCAGCTCGACGGCTTCAAGATCGGCGAACAGGTCAAGGTCGACGAGTTCTTCAAGATGGGCGAGCTGGTCGACGCGACCGGCATCACCAAGGGCCGTGGCTTCCAGGGCGTCATGAAGCGCTGGGACTTCCGCGGCTTCGGTCAGACCCACGGTACCCACGAATACCGCCGCCACCCCGGCGCGATCGGTCAGCGCAAGACGCCGGGCCGCGTGTACCCGAACAAGAAGCTCCCGGGTCACTACGGCGTGGAGCAGGTCACCACCCAGAACCTCGAGGTCGTCGGTCTGCACCCCGAGAAGAACCTCATCCTCATCAAGGGTGGCATCGCCGGTTCGAACGACGGTCTCGTCGTGATCAAGCCCTCCGTGAAGACCGCCCTGCGCGCGGCGCACAAGGCCCAGAACACCCGGAAGTAATCGCAGTTCAGCGCTCGATTGATGCTTTCGGGGAGGCCCTGCGATGTGGAGTGTGCGCTCGGTATGGCCGGTGGGAATGCTGTCGGCAGCGCTGATGCTGTCGGCCTGCGGCCCTTCCGGACCCAGGCCCATTCAACTGGGGCTTCCCTGTATTCCAGGCGATCCGGGCTCGATCTGCGCATCGGGCCTCTGTCTGGCGCTCGATAACCAATCGGGCTTCTGCACCGACATCTGCACCGCTGATGATCAATGCCCGGCAGATTTCCTCTGTCAGGCCGCTGGCCGCTACGGCCGCATCTGCCGCCCGCTCTCGGGCTGCAAGACCGAAGTCGACTGCCCCTCAGGTCACGTCTGCAACGCAGACACGGGCAACTGCTACATCGCCGTCAGCCGTTCGCTCTGCGGCCCCTGCCAGGACTCAAACCAGTGCCCCGCCGGCGGTGCGTGCTTCTCGGCCATCGGCTCAGGCGAACAGTTCTGCACCACGGCCTGTGGCGCGGGCGACACCTGCCCCTCGGGCTACAGCTGCCGCCAACTCCCGGTGGGGCCCGAAGGCGCGCTGGTCAAGCAGTGCGCTCCCGTTACTGAGTCGTGCAACAACGGCCGAAGCATCTGCTCACCGTGCCAGGGCGATGACGAGTGCGGCGGTCCGTTCGACTTGTGCGTGCGCAACGTGGTCTCCGGCGTCACGTTCTGTGGGCGAGACTGCAACCCCGCCAAGAACATCTGCCCGACGCTCGGCTGCGATCCGCGCAAGCTCGGCTCGGCTGAGAACCCGGAGTGCCCGGGCGGCTTCTCCTGCACCCACATCGGGCAGAGCGACGACCCCTCGGTGGTCGGCCCCTTTCAGTGCGTGCCCAACAGCAACACCTGCGAGGGCTACTGCGACTCGACCGACACCATCGGCCAGTTGAGCCAGTGCGGCCTGGGCAAGGTCTGCTCGAACAACGTGTGCACCGGCGCTGCCGACGGCCGCATGTGCTCGCCGTGCGCCGACAACGACGACTGCCGCCGCGGCGGGTTCTCTGAGAACCGCTGCATCGTGAACAACTGCACCGACTGCCCCTTCGCGGGCGAGGCGTTCTGCTCCACGCCCTGCGCCGACGACGCCGCCTGCGTTCGCAGCTTCGGCGCGGGCTTCGTGTGTAAGCCAGTCAGCGATCCCAGCTCGCCGCCGCGCTCGTACTGCATGCCGCAGCGTGGCTCGTGCAAGGGCGGCCTGGGGCGGCTGGGTGAGAACTGCTCGGTGGCCGGCCCGCAAGACTGCGTGACGGGCGTCTGCCTCGAGGCGGGTCTGAACGACTTCTGCTCTGGCCCCTGCACCAGCGACGTGCAGTGTGGCGACACGCGGTTCCGCTGCTGTGAGACGTCGAGCGCCACTGGCGGCTACGACTGCAGCGAGCCCCGCCGCACCGCGACCGGCCCGCTGAGCGGCTCGGGCATCTGCGCCCCCATCGGTGGTCTCTTCGGAGACGACTGCTCGCCGGGCCGCGCGCCTTGCCAGAGCGGCACCTGCCTCGACCTGGGCACCGCGCGGCTGTGCTCTGTCAGGTGCGCCAGCGGGGCCTGCCCCGACGGTTTTGCCTGCCGCCAGGCGCTCGGCCCCGACGGCACCACGCAGGTTCCGGTGTGTTTCCCCAACGGCGGCGGCAAACCCGGCGCTGACTGCGGCTTCGGGCCCGCGGCGTGCGAGAGTGGTTTGTGCATTCGCAAAGATTCAGGCCCCGTCTGCACCCTGGGCTGCAGGTCGGATCCCGATTGCCCCGACGGGTGGATCTGCGACCTGCTGCGCACCGTCACGGATTCGTCGGTGCAGGCCTGTCTGCCTCCGGCGCTTCAGGATGGGTGAACCCTTCTTCGAAAAGCCCTGTACCTCCGTGTACTTCACCGTGCTAAGTCGCCGCCGCCTCTGAGTCGCTCCATGCTCGCTCTTCGTGTGCTCATTCTGGTGTCGCTCGCGCTGGCTGCCGCCGGGTGTGACGATCGCACGCGCACGAGGAAGATCGTCGAGCCGTTCGCGGTGGTGCCCGGCACGCCGACGGTCGACGACGCGACGCCCGCGGTGAAGGTCGATCCCACGATGGCCACCGGTGTTTTCGGGGTCAACGTGCCCAAACAGTGCGACGCGTACACGCAGCTGCCCGTGCGCAAGGTCGACATTCTCTGGGTGGTCGACTCGTCGGGCTCGATGGCCCCCAAGCAGGCGCGGCTCGCCTCGAACTTCCAGGGCTTCATCAACCAGCTCGTCACCGCGAACCCGCCGATCGACTTCCACATCGCCGTCACCAGCACCGATACCGATGACGCAGCAGCGCGCGGCAAGCTGCGCCCGTGGGCGCTGGGCGCCACCAGCGAGAACTACATCAGCTGTACGCCGATGATGGGCGGCGGGGTGACCTGCAACACGGGCCCGAACCTCACCACCGCGGTGCAGGCCTTCGGTCAGATGTCGGCCGTGGGCATCAATGGCAGCGCCTCCGAGCGAGGGCTGTACGCCGCGTACCTCGCGCTGACCGACCCGACCAACATCACCACACCGGTCTTCGATCGGTTCATCCGCGAAGGCGCCGCGCTCTACGTGGTGGTGGTGTCCGACGAAGACGACGCGTCGTGCACGCCGATGACGCGCCAGACCACCTGCACCGCCGACCCCGGCTGCCGCTGCGCGCCTGATAATTCACTGGCTGGTGCAGGCACCTGGGGCAGCACCGCGTACTTCACGCGCTTCCTCGAGACCTACAAGGGCTACGGCAACGCCGAGTCGGTGGCGCTCGCGGCGATCGTCTCGACGGCGGCCGACGAGCAACCTGTGCCTTCGCAGTTCGGTGACCCCACGCCGCACGTCGGCTGCTGCCGCGCGTTGGGTGTCGGCGGGTGCCCTGATGGCGGCGTCAACGACGGCGGCTTCGAGATCGCGTACACCGGCAACCGGTACGAGAAGGTCGCGACTGAGACGGGTGGGGTGACGGTGTCGATTTGCCAACAAGACTTCTCGGCCGCGCTCTCCTCGCTGGGCTACGCCGCGTCTGGTTTGCGCCGCGACTTCCGCCTCAGCCGCGGGCCCGACCTGCGCGCCGATGGTGGCGTGGCGACCGGCCTGACCTCGTACGTGAGCCCTGCCAACGCGGCCAACTGCATGGTCGACGGCAACTGCCCGCTGATGACGCCCGCCTGCCGCAACGGGCGCTGCGCGAGACGGGTTGACGTCTCGACGGCCCTGGTGGCCAACGGCGCTTCGTACCTGAAGTGCGAAGGCGCGGGCCTGCGCAACATCGTTCGTTTCGAGGGCACTTCGGTGCCCGAGCCGCTCAGCACCGTCGAGGTTTGCTACGACGTGCTCCCGACGTTCCAGAACAGCTGTCCGTAGATGAGGTGAATGGGCTCCATGACTCGTACGACACTCAACCTGATGAGCTGCCTGGTGCTGATGACGGCCCAAGCGGCGTTCGCCGAAGATGACACCGAAGAGCTCGTGGAGAAGGTCGCGGTGCGTAACCGCCTCTTCTCGGTCGCGGGGCGATGGGAGCTCGGCGGCAACGTCGGCCTCTCGCTCCTGAGCCGGCTCACCGACCACTACAACTTCAACGTGTCGGTCGCCTACAACCCGAAAGACTGGCTCGGGCTCGAGGTGCGGGGCGGGTACGCCTTCTCGCGGCACACCTCGCTGGCCGATCAGATCCAGACCGACTTCTTCGCCAACAACACCATCAGCCGCGCCAATGACGCGGCCGATCTGTGGGAGCTCACCGCGCACGGTGTGTTCGGCATTCGGTTTCAGCCCATCTACGGGAAGATCAACCTGATGTCGGAGCTGCCGATTCACTTCCAGTTCTACATCTGGGCCGGCGGTGGCGTCGGCGCGCTCAGGCGCGAGTCGATGGTGCTTTGCGCCACCCGCGTCAGCACGCGCGAGTGCGGCGAGTTCCTCACCGAGAACAAGGTCAGCCCGCTCGTCTCGGTCGCGCTCGGCTTCCGCTTCTTCATCATGCAGCACCACTCGGTGAAGTTCGAAGTGCGTGACTGGAGCTACCTCGATTCGTTCCAGGTCAACGTCGACCGGGCCACGGGCACGGGCGGCATGGAAAGCCCCAACGCGGGCATCACCAACCTCGTCCAGTTCGACCTGGGCTACGCGTTCATCTTCTAAGGGACGATCTTCGATGACCTCCTTCCGCAATGTTCTGTTGTTTGCAGCCCTCGTCACGGCGTTCGCCGTGCAGGCCGCTGCTCCCATCGAAGCCCCGTTGATCGTCATCGCCCAGGCCAAGCCTGATGATGACGAGGATGATCCGGCCCCGGCCGCGACGCCGGCCCCCACGACCACCACCCCGAAGAGCGATGCGCCGACCGCGCCGCCGCCCCCGGGCACCGCCGCCACGCCCGCACCGGCCGCGGCAGACCCCGAGGCCCAGCGCCTGGTGTCGGGCGCGCCGCTCTACAACCCCAACGTCGCCGTGCACATTGTCGAGCAGAAGGCGTACTCCGACTCGAAGAAGAGCGAGATCGTGCTCTACCCGGTGGCGATGCAGGTGAACGGCAAGTTCACCCAGCACTTCGGCACGATGGGCTCGTTCATCTACCACCTGCAAGAGAACTTCGGCCTCCAGATCTCCGGCGGCTACAACTGGTACAACGTCGAGTCAGCGTTCAACGGTGAGCTGGTCGAGAAGTTCCGCGTCGAGGCTCAGGCCGCGACCTCGCTGTTGTGGACGTGGGGCGTCATGGGCGGCGTCGAAGTCAGCCCGCTCTACGGCAAGTTCACCCTGTTTGAAGGCACCTTGGCGCACTTCAGCTTCGTGCTGAACGGCGGCGTGGGCGCCGGTGGCACGCGCCACCAGTTGAAGCCCGAGACGGTGAAGACCGACGGCACCATCAGCCAGGCCACCTACGGCGACACGGGGGCCCGCTTCATGGGTTCGCTGGGCGCCGGCTTTCGCCTGCAGCTCGGTGAGCGGTTTGCCATGCGCCTCGAGGTGCGCAACGTCGTCTACACGGCGCGCATGGAGCGGGTGAACGGCTGCAACGTCGACGATCTCCGCGCGATGGACGTGAAGATTCGTTCAGGCCAGGACCCGGCGACCGCCACGGTGGGCGCCAGCTGCGACGTCGACACGTTCACCGGCACCATCGAAGGCACCGACATCAAGCGCAGCAACGACGTCCCGCTCGCGCTGAACCTCGTTCGCATCCCCAGCTCCGACGTGCTCAACAACATCGGGCTGTATCTTGGGATCTCGTTCCTCTTCTAAGGGCACACCATGAAGCGCACGCTCTTTATCGCCATCACGCTCTTCGCCGGTCTGGCCTCGGCGCAGGATCTCGCCGTCTACAACAAGGCGCTGTCGGCCTATAACGGCAACCAGTTCGAAGACTCGGCTCGCTTGTTCTTCGAAGTGACGAACAGCACTACCGACAACGATCTGCGGCTCAAGGCTGAGTACTACCTCGCCTCGAGCTTCCAGCGCTCGAACCTGCCGTTCACTGCCTTCATCTACTTCACGCCCATCGTGAAGGCGGGGCCCCAGCACCCGTACCATTTGAAGGCCGTCGAGGCGCTCATCTCGCTGCAGGAGGTCTTGAACGACGACTTCCTCATCCCCTCGATCATGAACAACCTCTACGACCGCTACGCCGATGCCTGGGCGACGCTGCCGCTCGAGGTGCTCGCCCGCATCAACTACCAGATCGGCCGCATCGCGCACCGCCGCGGCAAGCTCGACGAGGCCAAGCAGTTCCTCGAGGCCGTGCCGGACACCAGCCAGGTCTACGCGAAGGCGCAGTACCTGATGGGCATCACGCTGGCCGACCCCCGGTACCCGGCCGCCGATGAGGTGACGCGCAGCAAGAACCTCGAGGCGGCCATCACCACCTTCGAGTCGGTGCTCAAGGTGCGCACGCGCCAGCTCGACTTCGAAGAGACCAAGCAGCTCAGCTACCTCGCGCTGGGCCGGGCCAACTACAACCAGGGCCAGTACCAGAAGTCGACCGAGTGGTACGAGCGCGTGCCTCGTTTCTCGAAGTACTGGGATCAGTCGTTGTTCGAGAACGGCTTTGCTCGTTTTCAGAACGATGACTTCGGCGGGGCGCTCGGTTCACTCCAGGGCCTCTACGCGCCGCAGTTCGAAGGCGCCTTCCAGCCTGAGTCGTGGATCCTCACCTCGACGACCTATTACTTCTCGTGCCTGTACGACGAGTCGAAGGCGTCGCTGGTCGAGTACGAGCGCATCTACCTTCCGATGTCTGAGAAGTTGAAGCCGCTGGTCGACTCCGCCGAGCCTCGCGAGTTCCCGGCGTACTTCAAGATGGTCAACGTGACCGAGAACCCTGAGCTGCCCCGCGCGGTGCTGAACTGGGTGCGCACCAACGAGCGCATGCTGGGCCTGTTCGGCATGCTCAAGGCCATCGAGACTGAAAAGGCCACCATCGACGCCAACCAGGGCTGGCGCGCTGCGAAGATGAGCGCCGAGCTCGTCACCTACCTCGATGAAAACAAGGCCACCCTCGAGAAGACGGCCGGCCAGATCGCCAAGGCGCGCCTCACCGAGGCTTACCGCACCATCAAGGGCTTCGGCGATCAGGCCGAAATCATTCGTTTCGAGATCGCGAAGGCCGAGAAGGAATTCGCTGAGACCGGCGCAGACGGGCAGGCCCTCCTTGGCAAGCAGAGCCTGTATCGGCCCAAGATGCCGGCTGAGAACTGGAACTACTGGAAGTTCCAGGGCGAGTTCTGGCGCGATGAGATCGGGTACTACCAATACACGCTCAAGCGCGGCTGTCCGGCACCGACGAACTAACGCTGGGTCGCTGTCACATTCTCAGGAGTCGAGAGGGCACCCACCGTTTTCGGGGTGCCCTTTTCTTCGGTCGGAGCCTTGTTGTAGGTTCCGCGCGTTTTTCGCCCCACAGGAGCACAGATGAAGCTCGCAGTTCGCCTCGTGACGATCCTCGCTGTTGCTGCCGGCTTCAGCGCCAGCACCGCAGCCGCTCAAGCCAAGAAGAAGGCAGATCCGAAGGCGGCGCCTGCGAAGGCCGCTGACCCGAAGACGAAGGCCGGTGCTGCTGCTGCCGCCAAGAAGCCCGAAGAGCGCAAGGGCCCCGCGAAGCTCGACGCCCGCGACGCCAAGATCGAAGACGTGGTGAAGGAAGCCACCGCCGACAAGAAGCGCGACGAGCAGATCGAAGCGGCGAAGAAGATCATCCCGAAGATCGAAGACGGCAACCCGCAGAAGGCCGACCTCCTCTACCAGTTGAGCGAGCTCTACTGGGAGAAGTCGAACTACCTCTACCGCAAGGAGATGCTCGGCTTCTTCAACTCGCAGAAGGAAGCCGACGAGAAGAAGAACCGCGGCGAGAAGGCGCCCGAGCCCAAGGAAGATCACCGCGAGTCAGAGCTCTACCGCTCCGAGACGATGCGTCTGTACGAGACGATCCTCCGCGAGTACCCCACCTACGAGCGCAAAGACGAAGTGCTCTACAGCCTCGCCTACAACCAGTATGAGATCGGCAAACGCGACCTCGCGGTCAAGCGCTACGAGGAGCTCCTCAAGAGCTACCCCGGCTCGAAGTTCGTCTCGGACACCTACGTGCAGCTCGGTAACCACTTCTTCGAAGTGGCCAACGTGCTCGAGAAGGCGAAGACCTACTACGAGAAGGCCTTCGCTTCGCAGAACCTCAAGATCAAGTCGTACGCGCTCTACAAGCTGGCCTGGGTCGACTTCAACGAGGGCAACCACGAGAAGGCGCTCAAGAAGCTGCAGGACGTGGTCGAGCTGGCAGAGAGGCAGACCAAGGAGAAGTCGTTCACCGACCTGAAGAACGAGGCCTTGCAGGACTCGATTCGCATGTTCGTGCAGTTGAACCGCGCCGACGACGCGATGGCGTACTTCAAGGCGCACGCGGGCAAGAAGAAGCAGCTCTCGCTCACCCAGAAGCTCGCGTACGCGCTGCAGGAAGCCGGTCACCACGAGAACGCGATCAAGTCGTTCCGTTTTCTGCTCAACGACAGCGCTGTTTCCGAAGCGGCGCCTGACTGGCAGCAGTCGATCATCAAGTCGTACGAAGGCCTGCGCCAGCGCGACAACGTGAAGGTCGAAGTGAAGAAGCTCGCCGAGCTCTACCGCCCAGGCAGCGTCTGGTGGAAGGCGAACGAGTCGAAGAAGGAAGTGCTCCGCAACGGCTTCAACGTCGCCGAAGAGGCGATGCGCCAGGCCGTCACCGAGTACCACCAGGAGGCGCAGAAGACGAAGGAAGTGAAGACCTACCGGCTCGCGCGCGACATCTACAAGGAGTACGTCGACGCGTTCGCCTCGGCTGAAGACGAGAACTTCGTCGCAGACCAGGCCTTCAACCTGAAGTTCTACTACGCAGAGATCCTCTGGGCGCTCGAGGAGTGGGAGCCCGCGGCCAAGCAGTACGGCGGCGTGATGGCCTTCAAGGTGCCCTCCCGCGCTGAAGCGAAGGAAGCCTCGAACGAGAAGTACCGCCAGCAGTCGGCGTTCAACTCGATCCTCGCCTACGACAAGCTGGTGAAGATCGAGCGCGGCCAACTCGGGAAGTCCGCGCTCGACGAGAACAAGAAGATTGAAGAGAACAAGAACGCCAAGAAGGGCGCGGTCGAGAAGGCCGCCAAGCTCACCAAGCGTGATCCCAAGGAGATGGAAGAGAAGCCCATCACCGCCTTCGAGAACCAGTTGGTCGCGGCGTGTGACGCGTACAACAAGCTCTTCCCGAAGAACCCCGACGAGGTCGACATCTCGTACCAGGCCGCGATGGTCTTCTACGACAAGAACCACTACATCGAGGCGGGCCGTCGCTTCGGTGACGTCATCAACCGGTACCCCGAGCACCCGAACTCCGAGAAGGCCGCCGACCTCACCATGGCGGTGCTCAACGAGCGTGAAGAGTGGCTCGAGCTCAACAAGCTCTCGCGCCTCTTCAAGTCGAACACCAAGCTGAGCAAGCCCAACACCGAGTTCACCAAGCGCGTGGGCACGCTCGTCGAGGGCTCGCAGTACAAGTACATCGACGAGGTCGTGTACAAGAAAGAGAAGGACGCGGCGAAGGCCTCCGAGCTCTTCGTCGACTTCGTCAAGGAGTTCCCCAAATCGGAGAACGCCGATCGCGCGTTGACCTACTCGATGATCATCGCCCGAGAGGCGAACCAGCTCGACAAGGCCATCGCCATCGGCGAGCGCGTGCTCAAGGAGTACCCGAACAGCGTCTTCGACCTGAAGGTGAAGGTCGCGCTCGCCTACTTCTACGAGAAGATGGCGAACTTCCAGAAGTCGGCCGAGACGTACGAGAACTTCGTCGCCACCTACGATCTCGCGGCGGGTGACAAGGCCATTGGCTACGCCGACATCAAGGAGCTCCTCAAGAGAGAGAAGGAAGCACGCGAGAAGGAGCTCAAGGCGAACAAGGGCAAACCTGCGCCGGGCGCTGCTGCTCCGATCGTCACCTTCGACCTGAAACTGGTCCCCAAGGACTCGCAGGAAGCGAAGAAGAAGGAGCGTGAGGCGCTCGTGAAGGAGGCCGAAGGCATGGTCGCCGACGCGCAGTACAACGGCGGCTTCTGGTACGAGGGCGTCGGTCAGTTCGACAAGGCGATCGCCGCGTACGGCCGCTACATCGTGCGCTTCAAGGACAAGAAAGACGTGCCTGAGCTCGCGTACAACATCGGCCTGGTGTTGGAGAAACAGACCAAGACCACTGACGCGCTCAAGCAGTTCGACACCTTCCTGACCACCTACCCGAAGGACACGCGCGTCACCGACGCCCGCCGCCTCGAGGTGAAGTACCGCCAGTACCTCCTGCACGGGAAGCTCAAGAACACCCCCGAGCAGGAGCGCCTCGCGAAAGAGATCATCGCGGCGTACCCGAAGCTCAAAGAAGAGGACAAGCGCAACGACCGCGCGATGCTCGCCTTCGCTCACACCCGCTTCGTGTCGCTCGAGCCCCTGTGGAACACGTACACGGGCCTCAAGTTCAAGAAGATCGCCGCGTTCAAGGTCGAGCTGCCCATCAAGCAGAAGAAGCTCACCGAGCTCGAGAACGCGTACATCGAAGTGCTGAAGGTCGGTAACCCCGAGTTCGGCATCGCGGCGCTCACCCGCGTGGGCCTGCTGTACCAGGACATGGCCACCAACATCACCGACATCCCGGATCCGCCGGGGCTCGATGAAGATCAGCTCTCGATCTTCCGTGGCGAGCTCGAGAACCGCTACATCTTCCCGCTCGAAGAGAAGTGCGTCGAGGCGCTCGAGAAGGCGCTGGCGAAGTCGTACGAGCTGGCGATGTACAGCGAGTGGACGCTGCTGGCGCAGGACAAGCTCAACAAGTTCAAGCCCGGCTTCTACGCGAAGCCGCGTGAGGTCGGTTACCGGGGCAGTGAGTTCTTCGCGACCTCTGGGTTCGAGAAGAAGGCCGACCTGCCGGCTGAGTCCGTCGTCGAGACGCCCCCGCCCGCAACCACGCCCCCCAACAGCGCCGCCGCTCCCACGCCGGGCGCAGGTGTCCGATGAGCCACTCCATTTTCTGGGTCGTCTCACCTCGGCCAGTCGTCCGCTTCGCTCCCGTTCGTCTCGCGCAGCGTTCCGCTGCTTTCGGTGCCACTTCATGAAGTCGATTCGTATCGCAGCGCTGGTTTCGGTCTCGTCGCTCGGCTTGATGGGGTGCCCTCCGGCCGCGGTCGAGGTGAAGAAGGATCTCGTCGTCGTCGAGGTGGCCAAGCCGAAGGAAAGGTCGGTGAAGGAGATCTTCGCCGACGCGGTCGAAGCCTTCGACGCGGGCAAGCTCGATGAAGCGCAGGCCGGCTTCGCCAAGGTCGCCGCGAAGGTCCCCAACAACGTGGTGGTGCAGTTCAACTCGGGCGTGATCGCCGAGCGCCTGGGCAAGCTCACCGAGGCCGCCGGGTACTACGGGGCCGCCAACAAGTTGGACCCCAGGCACAAGCCGACGCTGCTCAACCTCGGCCGCGTGTACCGCCAGCAGGACAAGTTCGACAACGCCATCTCGCTCTACGAGACCGCGCTGAAGGACCCGGCCAACGAGTACGACATCGAGCTGAACAACAACCTCACCGTCGCCTACCGTCTCGCGAAGAAGTACGCGCAGGCTGAAGCGACGGCGCGCAAGGTGCTCGCGCGCACGAAAGACAACCCCGACGCGTACAAGAACCTCGCGCTCATTTATTTCGACCAGGGCAACTTCCGCCTGGCGGAGTTCATCTCGGCCAACGCGCGCAAGCTCGATGACAAGGATCCGGGCGTCTACAACAACCTGGGCCTCATCTACCTGAAGCTCGACGATCGCCGCCTGGCGCTGGGCCAGTTCCAGAAGGCCGTCTCGCTCAACAAGGACTTCACGCCCAGCCTCTTCAACATCGGCGCGATGGCTTTGACGTACCGCGACTACGACGGCGCCGAGAAGGTGCTCTCGCGTGCGACCGAGCTCGATCAGAACTCGTACGAGGGCTTCCTCGCGTACGCGTTCGCGCTCGACGGGCAGAAGGGCCGCGACGCCAAGAAGGGCCTCAAGGCAGGCGAGCTGTTCGAGCGCGTGCTGGCGATCAAGGCTGACCAGAACGACGCCATCTGCGGCGCGGCCTGGGCCTACGCCGCCGACAAGGCCGGCTGGGACAAGGCGCTGGGCTTCCTCGACCGCTGCAAGGCGCTGCCGACCACCACGCCGGTCGACGTGCAGCTCATCGACAGCAAGATGAAGGGCATCGTGGCGATGCAGAAGGCGGGCGCTGCCGCTGCCCAGCCCAAGCCGGAAGAGAAAGAGAAGCCCAAGGCGGCTCCGACCGGGCCTTCGCTGCTCGACAAGGTCTCCGATGACGCCGCCAAGCAGGATCCCGGCGCGACCTCTGAGACCCCGGCTGCTCCGGGTGTGGCACCTGCCACCGCCGCGCCGGCCCCCACGCCCGCTCCGAAGTGAGTGGGGGGTGGGGGTGACAACCACCCCTGAGCCCCCTACTATCGGCCGACTTTTCTTGACGCCGGCTTTCAGGCGTCTGCTTTTCAGGAACCCACCCCTTCAATGTGGTGTCACAGGGGTGTACGGAGGCAGCAAATGAACTGTGTTTTCGCAGGTCTTGCCATTCTTTCTCTGCTGTCGACTGCGGCTGTCGCGCAGGACAAGGTCACCCGCGAGGCTGACAAGACGGTCTTCCGCAAGAAGACCACCATCGACTTCACCGACGTCGCCATCGATGGCGAGCTCACCAAGCCCGAAGGCAGCTACTCAGTGTCGAAGAAGAAGACGACCTTCAAGACGCTGATCAAGGTTCGCGACAACTTCAACCCCGAGCTTCAGAAGTCCGTCGAGAACCTCTGAGAACCTCTGAGAAACTCGTAGCCCAAGCTTCACTTCTGAAGGACCTCACCATGGCCAAGAAAACCTCGATCACCCTGCAGATCACCAACCCCGACGGCTCGGTCACCGAGTCGACCAGCGAGCTCGAGAGCATCATCGTCGGCTCGGGTTCCGGCGCGTCGGTGAAGCTGACCGATCCGAAGGTGTCGAACCTTCACTGCATGTTCAAGGTGGAGAAAGACGGCGCGGTCACGGTGATCGATCTCGGCTCCGAGAGCGGCACCAAGTTCAAGGATCAGCCGGTCAAAGAGCCCGCGCTCGTCGCGTCGGGCGAGACCGTGATGATCGGTGAGTCGAAGGTCAAGGTCGTCTACGGCGAAGAGAAGGCCGTCGAGGCGAAGAAGTCTGAAAAGTCCGAGAAGAAGGACAAGAAAGACAAGAAGGACAAGGTCGTTCCTTCGACCAAGGGTCTGGCCGGCACCGGGAAGAACGCCGCCGCCTTGTTCAGCGAGCCGCTGCCCGCCGAGGCCGTGCCCACCGAGAGCGAGAAGGTGCTCCAGGTCGCGCTGCTCTGGGGCGACACCCTGATCAACGTGCAGCACTTCGGTGAAGGCGTGCCGGTCACCATCGGTGACGGCGAAGGCAACCGCTTCACGGTGTTCAACGCAGGCGCGAACTTCTCGCTGGCGCAGTCTCGTGGCGCGACCGCGGTTGTGAACGTGCCCTCTGAAGCGGGGCTCATCGTCACCACCAAGAGCGACTCGCACAAGAGCAAGGAGCAGCTCAAGACCGAGGGCAAGCTCAAGGCCGCTGACGGCGGCGTTCGCGCTGACGCGGTCGAGCTGGCGCTGCACGATCGCGCTCAGGTCTCTTTCAACGACGTCGCGTTCATCTTGCGCTTCGTGCGCCCCAGCACGCACGTGACACTGAACACGTTCGAAGAGCACGACTTCACCTTCTTCAAGATCGTCTCTATCTGCCTGATGGCGTTCTTCGCCCTGGTGGCCGCGATGGTTCTCACCCCGCTGGGTTTCGGCGGTGATGGCGACGACATCTTCGGCAACCCGTCGAAGTACGTGAAGCTGATGATCAAGCCTGAGAAGAAGGTCGAGATCAAAAAGTTCAAGGATCTCTCGGGCGTCAAGGAAGGCGAGAAGCCCAAGGAGAAAGACGGCAAGTTCGGTAAGCAGGACGCCAAGAAGGATCAAGCCGACCCCTCCAAGAAGCGCATGGACGACCAGAAGAAGGTCTCCAGCCTGATGGCCTCGATGTTTGGTGGCAGCTCCAAAAGCCTGTTCGAAGCGGGCCTCGGCACCGGCGTCAACGCAGCGCTCGGCGGTCTGACGGGCGGCGCGGGCGTGGGTGATGCGCAGGGTGTCGGCGGTCTGGGCTCGCGCGGTAGTGGCTCGGGCGGCGGCGGCAACGGCCTGGGCCTCGGCGGTCTGGGCACCAAGGGCGGCGGTCGTGGCCGCGGCGGTTACGGTTCGATCGATCTCGGCGGCAAGGGCAAAGACTCGACCCGGGTGATCCCCGGCAAGACCACGGTCGTCGGCGGTCTCGACAAAGACGTGATCATGAAGGTGATCAAGCGTCACCAGAACGAGATCAAGTTTTGCTACGAGCAGGAACTCCAGAAGAACCCGTCGCTCGGAGGCAAGGTCGCGGTCGCGTGGACCATCGACCCCGCGGGCGGCGTCTCTGAGGCGAACGTGAGCGAGTCTTCGATCGGCAACGCGAACGTCGAGTCGTGCATCGTTCAGCGCATTCGCCGCTGGAAGTTCCCTGAGCCCGCGGGCGGCGGCGTCGTGAACGTCACCTTCCCCTGGATCTTCAAGGCGGCCGGCGACGAAGGCGAAGGCGAGTAATCGCTTCACGCTGACCCTCAAGCTTCACCACGCGGCGCGGATCTCTTCGGAGTTCTGCGCCGTTTTGCGTTTTCACGATTGCGTTTGGGCTGCCCGAAGGTATGGTGCCGCGCCCTTTGGTCTGGAGGATTCGTGCGGAAGCTCGCCACGTTGGTCGCTGCGCTCCTTGTTTCTTCGTCCGCTTTTGCTGCCACGCCTCCCGAGGGCGTGCCTCTGCAGGTGCGCCGTGGCTTCTTCACCGAGACTGACGTCGGTGGGATCTTCACTGTGGGAGGCGACAACGGGTATTCGAACCTGCAGACGTACCTGCAGCTCGGTCTGGGCTACCAGCTCACCTTGAACGAGGGGAAAGGCCTCATTCCCATCGGCCTCCACGTGGGCATCGGCGCCAATGCTCAGAACTGCTGGGCGGGCCTGAACAACACGGGCGCCTGCCGGCAGTCCGACAACTTCACCATGACGTTCTTGAACCTCTCGGTGGGGTATCTCCACCAGGTCGCCGGGCGCTTCTACGTGGGTGGCAAGCTGCTGGGAGGCGTGACGTTGCTCGATCCGGATCCCGTCGGTGACGCAGGCCTGGTGCGCGGCAACTTCGGCGTGGCGCTGAGCCTCGAGTACGCGACCAACATGGATCACTTCTCGGTCGGTATCGACCTGTCGTACCGTCTGGTCATCGGGCCGAACATCAGCGCGCTCATGTTCTACCCGCGCGTTCAGTACACCTTCTGAGTCTTTCCTGAAGGTGTGCAACGCGAGCGGCTCCGGGCGACCGGGGCCGTTTTGCTGTTTGGACACCGGCCGGTCTCCTGAGCAGGGGCACCGGCTTCACCGGCGATTTCCTCCGAAGGAACAGACCCACCGTTCACATCGAGCGCAGTCGAGATGCCACCCCTGCTTCGTGCGACAAGTGACCCCTCGACTGCTCTCGGGGCGAACGGTGGGGTGTGCTATCCGCGCGCTCATGGACGCTTACGGGCTGAGTCGAGTCGTCGGTGAAAAGGGTGTGCTGCCTCAGCGAGCGAAGAAGGTGGATCCTTCGTTGCCGCTGCGTGAGGGCGAGCTGCTCATCGACGTCGAGAGCCTCAACATCGACGCAGCTTCCTTCAAGCAGCTCAAAGAGGCGGCCGGTGGCGACAGCGCGAAGATCGCGGCGGCCATCACGGCGATCGTCGCGGAGCGCGGCAAGATGCAGAACCCGGTCACCGGCTCGGGCGGCATGCTGATCGGCCGCGTGAAGGAGATCGGCAAGGGCCACCCCGGCACGCTGAAGGTCGGCGATCGCATCGCGACGCTGGTCAGCCTCACGTTGACGCCGCTGGTGATCGACGAGATCCGCGCTGTGAAGAGTGAGATCGATCGGGTCGACATTCGCGGGCGGGCGATCCTGTTTGCTTCGGGCCTCTACGCGAAGCTTCCCGATGATCTGCCTGACACCTTGAGCCTGGCGGCGCTCGACGTGGCGGGCGCTCCGGCCCTGGTCGCGAGGTACGTGAAGCCGGGCATGCGCGTGGTGATGCTGGGCGCGGGGAAGAGCGGGGCGCTGTGCCTGGCTCAGGCTCGCGAGCTGATGAAGGGCCAGGGGCAGTTGATCGCGCTCGACATCAACCAGCCGGCCCTCGAGGCGCTCTCGTCGCTGGGGCTGTGTGATGCGTTTGCGAAGGTCGACGCGACTCAGGGCGTCGAGGTGATGGAAACGGTTTCGAGGCTCACCGATGGGAAGCTGGGGGATCTCGTCGTGAACTGCGCCTCGGTGCCCAACACCGAGATGGCCGCGATCTTGAGCGTTCGTGATGGGGGCACGGTGATCTTCTTTTCGATGGCCACCAGCTTTACGACGGCCGCGCTCGGGGCCGAGGGCGTGGGGAAGGATGTGCAGATGATCGTCGGCAATGGGTATGTGCCGGGTCACGCGGATTTGACGCTCGAGTTGTTGCGGCGGCAGACCGGGCTTCGGCAGCTCTTTGAGCAACGGTACGTTTAGGTTCGGCCCTCACCTAAATGGTGAAGCGGTCCGTGACGCCGGCGGTTCGTTGCAGGATCGCCGTCCAGCCGATCAACACGTCGACTTTGGGTTCTACATCCGGCGGGGTCAGCCCGATCGACGCCATCGACCCCGTGCAGGCGAACAACGTCGCGTGGCCTGAGTCACGCACGACATCGAGCAGCTGCCGAATGGTGGGTACGGAGCGCAGCTCCATCGTGGCGTTGACGTCATCGCGCTCGAGGTCGGGCTCGTCGAGGGTGTCTTTGGCGAGGCGTTCGAGCGCCCACCAGAAGAAGTACAGCTCCACCTTGCGGCCCAGCGCCGTGGCAGCCGCGGCGATAGAAACACCCTGGTGAACAGCGTCGTACTCCCCGCGATGCAAGAAGATGCAGACCGGGCCCGTCATGCGCGCCTTCTACGGCGAATGCCGACCACTCGCGTGGGTTCTTCGACCGCAGGGTGACGTACGTAAGTGAATACGCAGGTTTCCGTGTGGAATCCTGCAGAAGGACCCTGTTAGGAGATTCGGCCGATGCACGACGAGACCACAGCCCGGCGAAAAGATGCCCATCTCGATCTGTGCGCGGCTGAAGAAGTGGCCCCCGTCGAGAACTCGACGCTGTTCGACGACGTGCGGCTCATTCACTGCGCGATGCCTGAGCTCGCGTTCGAGCAGGTCTCGCTCGGGGTGAACTGGTTCGGCAAGACGCTCAAGGCCCCCATCCTGATGACCGGGATGACGGGCGGTACCGAGCGGGCCGGGCAGGTGAACCGCGATGTTGCACAAGTGGCTGAGGAATTCGGCGTGGCGTTCGGCGTGGGCAGCCAGCGCGCGATGGCCGAGCGACCTGAGCTCGCGTCGACCTTCTCGGTGCGCGGCGTCGCGCCGAATACGGTGGTGATCGGCAACCTCGGCCTGGTGCAGGCGACCCGCATGACGGTCGATCAGATTCGCCGGCTGTCCGATGCGATCGGCGCCGACGGGCTGGCGATTCACTTGAACCCCGCGCAGGAGCTCAGCCAGCCCGAAGGCGATCGTGACTTTCAGCTCGGCTACCTCACCCTCACTGCGCTCGCGAAGGCCTACGGCGATCGGCTGCTGGTCAAAGAGACCGGTTGCGGGGTCTCGCCCGAGGTCGCGCGGCGCCTGGTGGAATGCGGCGTCTCGAGCATCGACGTGTCGGGCCTGGGCGGCACCTCGTGGGTGCGCGTGGAGCAACTGCGGTCTTCCGGGGTCGCCCGCGAAGTCGGCGCGCAGTTCTCCACCTGGGGCATTCCCACGGCGGCCGCGGTGGCCTCGGTGCGCAAGGCCGTCGGCCCGGAGATCAAGTTGGTCGCCTCGGGTGGCATCCGCACCGGGCTCGACATCGCCAAGGCGCTCGCGCTCGGTGCGGACCTTGGAGGCATGGCGCTCCCGATGTTCCGCGCGCAGCAGGTCGGCGGGGTGGCGGGCGTACGCACGGCCTTGCAGACGGTGATCACCGCGCTCACGCAGGCGCTCGCGTTGACCGGAAGCCGCAACGTGACCGAGCTGCGCCGTCAGCCGCGCGTGGTGACGGGCGAGCTCAAAGAGTGGTTGCAGGCCCTGGCATGAAGACTTCGGAGACACAGATGGCAGACCTGATGACGTCGCGGCTTTCTGGTTTTCACAAGCTGCCGGTCGCAGACCGGTTGGGCACCGTGGCGCGCATGATGCGGTTGTCGGCTGATGAGGTGGCGGCGCTGCAGGGCGCAGGTCTCAACACCGAGATGGCCAACCAGATGATCGAGAACGCCATCGGCGTCTTCACGCTGCCGCTGGGGCTGGGCCTCAACCTCCAGGTCAACGGCCGCGACTACATCGTGCCCATGGCCGTCGAGGAGCCTTCGGTGGTCGCCGCGGTCAGCTTCGCCGCGAAGATCGTTCGTGAGGGTGGCGGCTTTCAGGCCGAGGCCGACGACCCGATCATGATCGGCCAGGTGCAGCTCACCGGCTACGGCGATCCGTCGGAGGCCTCGAAGACGCTGGTCGCGCACAAAGAGCAGATTCTCGCGCTGGCCAACAGCTTTCACCCCGCGATGCTCGCGCGCGGTGGTGGTGCGAAGGACATCGAGGTGCGCGTGTTGCCGGCGCCCGAAGGCCCGCGCGGTGAGCCGATCTTCGTGCTGCACCTGTACATCGACACGCAAGAAGCGATGGGGGCCAACCTCATCAACACCATGTGTGAAGGCGTCGCTCCGTTCGTGGAGCAACTGACCGGCGGCAAGGTGTTCCTGCGCATTCTCTCGAACCTGGCTGATCGCCGGCTGGCGCGCGCGTCGTGCCGCATTCCCGTCGCGTCGCTCGCCGACTTCAACATGCCTGCTGAGTCGATCGCCGAAGGCATCGTGCAGGCCAGCCGCTTCGCCCAGGCCGATCCCTACCGCGCCGCGACGCACAACAAGGGCGTCATGAACGGCGTCGACTCGGTCGCCATCGCCACCGGGCAAGACTGGCGTTCGATCGAAGCGGGCGCGCACGCGTTCGCGTGCCGTGATGGTCAGTACCGCCCGCTCTCCACCTGGATGCTCGAGGAAGGGCACCTGGTCGGCCGCATCGAATTGCCGCTCGCGCTGGGTACCGTCGGTGGGCAGATCAAGGCGCACCCGCAGGTGCAGGCGGCGCTCAAGGTGCTCCGCGTGTCGAGCGCGCGTGAGCTGTCGATGGTGATGGCCGCGGTCGGCCTCTCGCAGAACTTCGCGGCCGTGCGCGCGCTGGGCTCGGTGGGCATTCAAAAGGGCCACATGGCGCTGCACGCGCGGTGCGTGGCGGTGACTGCCGGCGCTCGGGGGCACTGGGTCGAGCAGGTCGCCAACGAGCTGGTGAAGGCGGGCCAGGTGAAGGTGGAAAAGGCCAGGGAGATCCTCGCGGTGATGATGAAGGATCAGCCTGCCCCCGTGCTCGGAGACGTGAGCGGACCGTGAGCACTGCTTCAAAGAATCGCCTGCAAGGAAGTCACATCACGTCGTTCGGCCCCGGGAAGGTGATCCTCCTGGGGGAGCACGGCGTGGTCTATGGGCACCCCGCGCTCGCCGGCGCCATCTCGCGTGGCATGCGCGCGTGGGGCGTGCCGGCACAGTCCACCTCGCTGGAGATCCCCGACGGGGTCTCGCCCTCTGCGCAGGAAGCGCTGGAGCGGGCCTTCGCGCGCGCAGCGAAGAAGACGAAGCACCCGAAGATTTCAGTGCACCTCGAGAGTGAGCTGCCGTTGTCGATGGGCCTGGGCAGCTCGGGCGCGTTGGCGGTCGCGGTGTGCCGCGTGTTGCTCGAAGCGCAGACCGGGCAGCCCGCGAAGGCGAAGCAGGTCGAGGCGCTCGCCTTCGAGATGGAGAAGGAGTTTCACGGCACGCCCAGCGGGGTGGATCACACCACCAGCGCGCGCGGCACCCTGGTGCTCTTCAAGCAGGGGAAGGCAGTCGAGGTCGTGGCTTGCAAGCCGGTGAAGGTGCTGGTGGCGATGGTGGGGCCGCGCTCGTCGACCAGGCAGACCGT
Organism: Archangium sp.; assembly: GCA_043773025.1. GTDB lineage: Bacteria > Myxococcota > Myxococcia > Myxococcales > Myxococcaceae > Archangium_A. The sequence goes on along the minus strand of JAYVFP010000374.1, from coordinate 7,750 downwards.
AGGTGCGCTGCGCGAGCGGCAGAAGAAATGGCCTTCGCGATACAAGCGGGTGTTCGAGCAGATCGGCAAGCTGGTGCTCGAAGGCGCGCGCGCGGTGCGGGAAGGTGAGCTCGAGGCGCTCGGCGACGTGATGAACATGAACCACGGCATGCTCAACGCGTTGGGGCTCTCGAGCCCGCCCATCGAAGAGATGGTCGCGCGGCTGCGGGGCCTGGGTGCGGTGGGCGCGAAGTTGACCGGGGCGGGTGGTGACGGCGGCGCGGTGATTGGTTTGTTCCGCGAACCCGAGCCTTCTGTGATGAAGCTGCGCGCGCAGGGCATCGACTGTTTCGCGAGCCAACTCGCGGGCCCGGGCGCGCTGTAAGTTCGTTTGGGTCAAACACAAAACTCAAAACAAAAACTGTCTCCCTCTCCCCGAGGGGGAGAGGGTCGGGGAGAGGGCTTTCCAGTGAAGGCAACAGCAACAGCACACCCGAACATCGCGCTCGTGAAGTACTGGGGAAAACGCGACGAAAAACTCATTCTCCCGCACCAGTCGAGCCTGTCGGTGACGCTCGGCCCGCTGCAGGTCACCACCACCGTCGAGTTCACCTTCAAGAAGGGGCTCGATCGAATCGAGCTCAACGGCAAAGTCGCGCAAGGTGCTGAGCGCAAGCGAGTCGAAGAGGCGTTGGGGCTCGTTCGCCTCGAAGGCGGCAAGAAGCTCGGCGCGGCAGTGATGATCTCTCGCGGTGATTTTCCAGCAGCGGCAGGGCTCGCTTCGAGCGCGGCCGGTTTCGCGGCGCTGGCCGTCGCGGCGCGGGCAGCAGCCGGCTTCGCGCGCGACACGAAGGCCGAGTCGATCCTCGCGAGGCGGGGCAGTGGGTCTGCTTCGCGCAGCATCGAAGGCGGCTTCGTGCGCTGGAATCGCGGCAAGCGGGCAGATGGCAAAGACAGCTTCGGTGAGCAACTCTTTGGACAGGCGCATTGGCCTGACCTGCGGCTGCTCGTCGGCATGGTGAGCCGCGAAGAAAAAGAGGTGAAGTCGCGCGACGGCATGCGGTCGACGGTCGAGACTTCGCCGTACTACCCGGCGTGGGCCAAGGATGCCGAGCGTGAGGCGAAGGAGATCGTTCGTTTCGTGAAGCGACGTGATCTCGAGGCGGTCGGAGAGATCGCCGAGCGCAACGCGTGGCGCATGCATGCCAGCGCGATGGGGGCGAGTCCCCCGCTTTGTTATTTGAAGCCCGCGACGTTGGCGGTGATCGAGGCGTGCCGGCAGGTGCGGCAGCAGGGCGTCGGCGTGTGGTTCACGCTCGATGCGGGGCCCAACCCGGTGTTGTTGACGACGGCGAACGATGAAGCGCGCGCCGCGGCGATCGTGCGCGAGCAGGGCGCGACTGAAGTGGTGCACTGCGTGCCCGGTGGTGATGCGCGCGTGATTGAGCGGCACCTGTTTTGAAAGGTGCCTCGACTCCGCTCGGCACGAACGGAACCGGCCGAAATCCGTTCAGCCTCAGAGGGTTGGCGGAAATAGGAATCGGGTTCCGTCACCGGTCTCCCCGAGCCTGAGTCGAGGGGGCACTTGCAGTGCGAAAGAGAGGCAATCCCTCGACTTCGCTCGGGATGAGCGGTGTCCGTTCGTTACTTCGATCAACCCTGTGAGCGAAGTCGAGGGAGCCTTAAAAGTCGACTCCGGTGCCTGGCGCAGGAATGGTCAGAGACAACCGCTGCACGTTGCCCCCGTAGAGCTGCCGGTAGATGAACAGGTCGCACGTCACCTGCTTCACGTACCCGCGCGTCTCCTTGAAGGGGATCTCTTCGACCCACTGATCGAGTTGCTCGTCGCCGCGCTCCTTCGCCCACCGCGCCACCGAGCCGGGGCCCCCGTTGTAGGCCGCGGCCACGAGGGTGGGGTGGTGAAGCCGCGCGGTGAGCGCACGCAGGTACCAGGTGCCCAGCCGAATGTTCCACTCGGGCGAGTACAGCTCTGCGTCATCGGCCGGCGGAACCTTGAGCTCGAGGGCGATCGCCCGCGCGGTCGGCGGGATGATCTGCATCAACCCCCGCGCATCCGCGCTGCTGGTGACCTCAGGCGCGAACGCACTCTCGCGCCGCATGATCGCCCACGCGAGTGACGGCTCGACGTCGTGCGCGAGCGCCCACGTCTCGACGCTCGAGCGGAACGCGCGCGGATACATGAGTGACAACGCCTCGGGCGCCCGCTGCGTGTACACCGCGCCCCACAGGTGCCGCGCTGCGATGGTGTGCGCCGCTCCGAAGTCACCCAGCGCCTGCAATGCATGCCCCCACTTCAAGGCATCAGCCGAAGGCATGGTCGAGACCGCGCGGTTCACTTCCTGCGCGGCGTCACGAAACAGCCCCGTGCGCGCGAGCAGCGCTGCCAGCTCGAGCCCCTGCGGCCGCTTCACCGGCAACACCTTCGGCTCGACCGCGAACGGGAGCGGCGCTTCCACCGACAGCTCCTGCAGCCGCTCCGACGCGAGCAGGCCGTAGAAGGTGCCGGGGTACCCATTGACCACCGCGCGGTACTCGGCCACCACGTCGACCCTCGGCCCCGCATCCACCGCACCCTCGAGTTGCCCCGCTCGCGCGGCCCAGTAGAGCGCCTGCGGCACCAGCTGCGACTTCTTGAAATCGACGCCCAGCGACGACAACACCGGCCGAGCCGCGGTGAAGTTTTTGGCGCGAATGAGCGAGAACCCGCGGAACCAGCGCGCTTCATCACGCCGCCGCGAATCGGGGTGACGCGTCTCGAACTCGATGAAGTCTTTCTCTGCCGCCGTGAAGTCGCCCGAGTTCATCGCCAGCCACGCCGCGAGATAGCCCGCCTCATCTGCCGCGCGATCGCCTGGATACTGCAAGTCGAGCTTGCGAAACGCCGCACGCGCCGCCGCGTTGTCCTGCAGCCGCATCAATCTCTTCGCTGACGTCATCAACGCCTGCGCCGCGATCGAAGGAGACCCCGTCGCTGCGATGGCCAGCTGCGCCTGGGCCTCTGCGTCCCTTTCCTTGCCGCGCGTCAACAACGCCTGGCCACGCAGCAACGCCGCCTTCGGATCATTGACGGGAGCACCTTCGATCGCGTCGAGCGCCGCCAGGCACTTCTTCGAATCACCCGCGTCGAGCATCGCCTGCGCGCGCAAGACCGCTTCTTCGAACGAGAGCGACCACACGCCGTCGGCCTCGAGCTTCGCCTGCGCTGCCGCGCCATGCGGGTGCGTGGGGAAGCGCAGCGCGAGCGACTTCCAATCATCACGCGCCAGTGAGCCGAGCTTCGAGGCGTCTCTGGCGAGCGCGCGCGTGTAGAGCAGCTCAGGGAGCCGGGCCACGTCGGGATCTGCGTCGAGCAGCGTGCGGGCTCTGGCCGGATCGCCCAGGTCGAGATGCAGCTCGGCCAGCCGGCGGTCGATGCGCGGCTCAAGCCAGGCGGGCGCTCCCTTGCGTGCTTTCACCAGGGTCTTCACGGCGAGTGATCGTTGACCCGCCCACGACTGCGCTTCACCCAGGTACCAACCGTGAAACGCCTCGAGACCCTTCGGTGCCTTCCAGGCGGACAGGCGCTGCGCGGCGACTTCGGCGCCCCCTTCGGAGAGCTCCAGGAAGGCCGTCAGCAGGGTCAACCGCTCACGATCCGCACACTTCGCCTTCACGCACGCCTCGAGCTCCGACTTCGCGTCGTCGACGACGCCAGCGCGATGAACTCGTACTGATTCGAGAAGCGAATCTGATTGTGCGGCCGCCAGCCGACTTGCAAAGAGCAGGGGGAGAAAGATTCGCAACATCCATGTCTCAAACATGGGGACCCCGGTTTGACATGAGTCGACTGAGTGCCGTACATCGGCCCTCGTTCGCTTTCTCTCACAGGGAAGCGAGTGAAAAATAGAACTGAGTGATTCCCATAAGGATTCCGGGACCTGTCGGCGACCACCCCCTTTTTTTGGCCGACCCGTAGGTCAGTAGGTCCCGCGCTTCACAAGCAGTCTCTGAAGCACCGTTGTCGTGGGGGGATCTCGCAGCCGGGAGGCCGAAACCGCACATGAAGCCGTGTCCCACCGAACTTCCACAGAGCATCAATCCTGAAGCCGGTCCCAAGCGTCTTGGGGTCGAGCACCACCGAAATCTCGACTGTGCCCACTACGATAACTGCCTCGATGAGGCAGTTCGTCGCGGGTGGCAGTCATTCACCTGCATCAAGTGTCCGCTCTACGCGCTTCCGTCGGCGCAGCAGGCAGGCATCGAGTCGTTCGCGACCCAGCGTCGCGTCGTCTGATCGCAGCAGCCTCTCTTTGAAAACGACGCCTCCTGGCTCACGCCGGGGGGCGTTGGTGTTTTCAGAAGCTCAGCTCTTGCTGAGGCTGACCACGCCGCGGCGGATCAGATCTTTCATGCACTCCTCGATGTCGAGCGGTGACACGTCGAGTTTCGCGATCACCTCGCGCGGCGGCATCTTCTCTTCGCAGATCAACCGCGCGGCCTCGAGCCACTGCTTGGGCCCCACCTGGCAGTAGACCGCGTACAGATCGCTGTTCACCTCGATGTGCGTGGCGGTCACCATCAACGACTCGCGCATGCGCCGCTCGTTGTCGTTGAGCGCTGAGCACGCGCGTTCGACCGACACCTCGGTGGCGAGGAACAGGTTCTGCGCCAACACAGGAGCAGGCCCTTCGACGAACGCGCCATCACCCGCGCGGCTGGCGATGAACGCGTTGAAGGCGCGCTCCCCTTCGGCGGTGTACTTGCCGGCGATCGCGGCCGCGTGAAAGCAGACGCCCTGGTTGAAGGCGAGGCTGTAGTCCGCCCAGCCATCGCGGCAGGTGATCGTGCCACTGAGCCCGCGTTGGGCGAGCTGGCGCAACAACCACTGCGGCCCGATGGTGTGAATGGCGAACTCGCCGGCGCGACCCATTTCGAGGTTGGCCATCAGGGTGCGGCGGGGCTCGAGCAGCTTGATCACCTGGCCGACGATCACGTCGAGCTTGGTGCCCTTCGACAGGTACGCCTGGGCGCCGGCGTCGAGCGCACGCAGTGACTCGCGGTAGTCGTCGTGCGCCGAGAGGAAGGCGATGGGCAGCTCGCGGGTGCGGAAGTCTTCGCGCAGCGAGCGCAACATGCCCCAGCCGTCGAGGTGCGGCATGTTGAGATCGGCCAGCACTGCGTCGAACTCGTGTTGGAGCGAGACCTCGAACCCCTCGTTGCCGTCGGTGGCAGTGCTCACCACGAAGCCGTGCTTGGTGAAGAGGGTCGAGAACATCTTGAGGATCGCCGGGTCGTCGTCGACCAGGAGCAGCTGCGTGGCGGCCCCTTGCGGCGGAGGGGGCGGCGGCTCGGCGGGCTGGTGCGGCACCTCGAACGCGAGCGGCTCGTCTTCGTCGGTGACGCTCACCTCGGCGATGGGCGTCTCTCCCGTCACCGTGTCACCGACTTCGATCACCACGCCCGCGCCTTCGCTGTGCGAGCCGGCGACCTCGGCGAAGCTCCAGCGGACCTGCGGCTGCCTGAGCATCGCGTTGACGGCGTCTTGCCCGTGCGCGCCCAGGAAAGAGGCCTTGTCCAACTTGCCGTAGATGAAGCTCGCCCGCGCTTCGTTGGGCGTGCGCGCGTTGGTGACCAGCACGCCGCTGCGGCGCGTGCGGCGAATGTGTTCGATGAAGCGGAAGAGGGTGGCGGCATCGGCGGTGCCTGCGCTGTTGCCCGTGCGCGTGGAGACCTCTTCATGGATCGCGCGCACCACGCCGATGTGCGCGGGCGTGAAGGGCGCGGTGAGCAGGCCGACCACGCCGGTGCGCATGCCCTGCACGAAGCTGGCGTCAGAGGTGTCGTTGCACACCACCACCACGGGCCGCTGGGCGGAGACCACGTCGCTGGAGAGCGCGTCGAGCACCTGGATCACGAAGTCAGACTCGAGCTCGCCGAAGACCAGCAGCAAGTGCGGCTTGAGTTGCTTGATGCCGCCGGTGACCTTTCGGCGATCGGTGACGAAGCGGTAGAAGATGCCCTGCTCGTTGAAGGTCTGCGCGATCGCGATCTGCGCGGTGCGGTCTTCGTCGATGCCGAGAATGACGGGGGCCTTGGGCTCGGTCATGGGCAAAAAGAAAACAGTTATTCCCGCTGGGGGCGAACTTTCATTCTCTTTGCGTGCCGTAGATCACGACGATCCAGTAGCGGCCCTTCCCAAATCGGGGAGAGTCGCCTTTGACCAGGCCCACGCCGACCTGCCGATGGGCGGCCGCCGAGAGGTTCTTCGATTCACTGGCCAGCCGGGGCGTGTCGGCCACCAGCACGTCGACCGAGACCGCGGTGAGATCGTCGACCAGCTCGAAGGCGCGGTCCGAGAGCCGGGCTCGGCCGGGCAGCTCGGCCTTCGGGGTATCTTTGGCCAGCGCCTCGCGCACGTGGGCCTGGGCGAGCCCTTCGAGCACGGGGCTGGGCGTGAGTGCGGGCAGCTTCTTTCGTTTTCGTTCGGCGGCGATCGACGCGTAGACGGTGCCCAGCGGATCTTTGTCTTCTTTGACCTCGAGGGGCGCTGCGAGCACCTCGACGAGCACCTGCAGCCCATCGGAGCGGCGGGCGAGCCCCAGCCCCAGCTTGCGGTGGTGCGGCTCGAGCAGGTTGCTGCGGTGACCTGGGCTGTGCTCGATGCCGAAGTGCGCGGCGAGCGGGCCTGAAGAGAGCCCGAGGTTTTCTCCGGCGGCGCTGTAGGGATAGCCGGCCTCGGTGAGCCGCTGCTTGAGCGCGTTGCCGTCGGGCGCGATGTGGCTGAAGAAGTTTTCGTCGGCCAGCCGTTGGGCCCAGGCCTGCGCGACCGACTCGAGCTGCGCGTCGAGCTGCAGGGGCGCAAGCCCCATCTGCAAACGCAGCGCGTTGATGCGCAGCAGCAGCACGGCCCGCGCAGAGGTGGCGTCTTTGGGTTCGGCCAGCGCGTCGTCTTCTTCCGCGCGCACAGGGCCCACGTCGACGAAGAAGAGCGCGGCGACTTCGGGGCCGCGGGGGCCGGTGGCGAGCACCTCCACCGCGTGCCGGCCGGGGGTGGGGAAGTCGACCGAGGCGCAGCGTGAATCACCTGAGGCCGGCATGGGCAGGCGTTCGACCGCGCCCTGGGGGCGGGTGACGAAGAGCTCGGCGGTCTCGAGGCCCTCTGCGAGTTGACCGCAGAGGCGTTGATCACCGACTGGCTTGGCGTGCGTGCGAGGGAAGGGTGCGAGCTCGATGCGTCGTCGCGCGAGCAGGATGATCACCGCGCTCACTTCAGGACCGACGGCGAGGCCGACTCCGACGTGCGAGGTGGGCTCGGCTCCGAGATCCTGTTTCTGGAGTTCGTCGGCGATCGAAGAGGTCGAGGCGCGCAGGCCCACCAGCACCGGGCTGGGATCCCACCCGCGCTGACGGGAAAGCGCGGCGGTGACGCGCAGCAGGCCCGCTGCGTCTTCCACGCCGTGAGAAAGCGCGCGGCGGGCCAGCTCGTCAGCGGCGCGGGAAAGTGCGGCGTCGATCGGCGGCGAGGTGCGGCCGACTGCTTCGAACCGATCGCGCACGGTGCGCTCGAGGTCGGCCTTCACGGGCGAAGCGCAGAGCAGGCTGAGCAACAGCGCAGAAGTCACCACTCCGTTCCCCCCGAGGAGTGGCGCACACGACTGGTTTCACCGGCGATTTCTTGCCGAAGAACAACCGGTCCTCCTGAGCGAAGTCGAAGGAGCACTTCCTCCTCGCGCAGCAAGTGGCATCTCGACTTCGCTCGATGCGAACGGTG
>JAYVFP010000373.1:0-21822 GCA_043773025.1 Archangium sp. | reverse complement strand
AGAACTCGGTGTCGCCGGGCGACTCGGGGTTGCCCAGGTCGCTCTGCTCAACGCTGATGACGGTGCCTTCCTTCCACCACAGGCACTGTGAGCTGGGGTCATCGCGATCGACGCGACTGCGCACGTATTGAGAGAGCACCAGCGTCGCGACCACTCCAGTGAGCATCACCCCCCGAGCCTATACGCCTCCCTCTCCCCGTCGAGGGTGGGAACAGGGAGTTCCCTCATTGACTGTGGGCCCCGCTCCGGGTGAATCGGCGGCATGGCTTCATTTGAGAACCTGTCGTCTGAGGGGAGCTTCGCGCAAGACGAGCGGAAGCTCCTGGAACTCTGGAAGAAGTTGGGCGCGTTCGAGCGCTCGGTCTCGCAGCGCAAGGGCGCTCCGAACTTCATCTTCTACGACGGCCCCCCCTTCGCCACCGGCCTGCCGCACTACGGCCACCTGGTCGCTTCCACGCTCAAAGACATCGTGCCCCGCTACTGGACCATGCGCGGCTACCGGGTGGAGCGCCGCTTCGGTTGGGACACGCACGGCCTGCCGATCGAGATGGAGATCGAGAAGCAGCTGAACCTCTCGGGGCCCCAGTCGATCCGCGAGCTGGGCATCGAGAAGTTCAACGAGGCGTGCCGCGCGAGCGTGCTCAAATACGTCGATGAGTGGCGCAGGACGGTCACGCGCGTCGGGCGTTGGGTCGACTTCGACGACGACTACAAGACGATGGATCTCCCGTTCATGGAGAGCGTCTGGTGGGTGTTCGGCGAGCTGTGGAAGAAGGGCCTCGTCACCAAGGGGCACAGAGTGATGCCGTATTCGTGGCGGCTCTCGACTGCGTTGTCGAACTTCGAGGCGGGGCTCGACTACCGCGACGTCGATGATCCGGCGCTGACGGTGCGCTTCAAGTTGAACGAGCCGCTGGTGGGCAAAGAGGCCTCGTTGCTGGTGTGGACGACGACTCCGTGGACGTTGCCGTCGAACCTCGCGGTCGCCGTGAACGAAGAGCTCGAATACGTCATCGCGGATCACGAAGACGGCCAGCGCTACGTCGTCGCCGAGGCGCTGTTGGCAACAGTGCTGGGTGAGCAGGCGAAGGTGGTCGGCAAGCTCGAGGGCCGTGAGCTGCTGGGCAAGACCTACCAGCCGCTCTTTCCGTTCTTCGCGGGGCGCGCGGCGAGTGGTGCGTTCCGGGTGATCAACGCGGGTCACGTCACCACCACCGACGGTACGGGCCTCGTGCACATGGCGCCTGCGTTCGGTGAAGAAGACGCCGAGGCGTGCCGCAAGGCGAAGATCGAGTTGGCGGATCCCGTCGATGCGGGCGGCAACTTCACCAACGAGGTGCCGCCGTACCAGGGCCTCAACGTGAAAGAAGCCGACAAGCCCATCATTCACGACTTGAAGCAGCAGGGCGCCATCTTCAAGCACGCGCAGTTCCGTCACAGCTATCCGTTCTGTTATCGCTCGGGCACGCCGCTCATCTACAAGGCGACGCCCTCCTGGTACGTGCGCGTCGAGGCGCTGCGCGAGCGCATGGTCGAGAACAACCGCACCATTCACTGGGTGCCCGGCTTCGTCGGTGAGAAACGCTTCGAGAACTGGCTCAAAGAAGCGCGCGACTGGAGCATCAGCCGCTCGCGTTTCTGGGGCACGCCGATTCCTGTGTGGGTCAGCGATGACGGCAGTGAGACGCACTGCGTGTCATCGGTGGACGAGCTGCAGCAGCTCACCGGTCAGAAGGTGACCGACCTGCACCCGCATCGCATCGATCACCTCACGTTTCAGAAGAACGGCAAGACGCTGCGCCGCATCGGGGATGTGTTCGATTGCTGGTTCGAGTCGGGCTCGATGCCGTACGCGCAACTGCATTATCCGTTCGAGAACAAGGAGCTGTTCGAGGGCGCTTTCCCCGCGCAGTTCATCGCCGAGGGGCTCGATCAGACGCGCGGGTGGTTCTACACGCTGCTCGTCTTGTCGACGGCGCTGTTCGACAAGGCGCCGTTCAAGAACGTGATCGTCAACGGGCTGGTGCTGGCGGAAGACGGCCAGAAGATGTCGAAGCGGCTGAAGAACTATCCGGATCCGAACGAGGTGATCGAGCGGCACGGGGCCGATGCGCTGCGGGCGTATCTGATCAGCTCGCCGCTGGTGCGGGCCGAGCCGCTGCGGTTCTCGGAAGCCGGCGTGAAGGAAGTGGTGCGCACGGTGTTGTTGCCGCTGCAGAACGCGTGGAGCTTCTTCACCACCTACGCGAACCTCGACGGGTGGGACCCGAAGAAGGATCTCTCGGCGGCGCCGAAGCTGAGCGAGCGGCCAGAGCTGGATCGCTGGATCGTCTCGGTGTTGCAGACGCTGGTGCGCGAGGTGAACACGCAGATGGAGGGCTACTACCTCGACAAGGTGGTGCCCCCGATGCTCGCCTTCATCGACCACCTGACGAATTGGTACATCCGGCGTTCGCGCAGGCGTTTCTGGAAGAGCACGGATGCGGTCGACAAGCAGTCGGCATACGCGACGCTGTACGAGGTGCTCGTCGAGTTCAGCAAGGTGCTCGCGCCCGTGCTGCCGTTCGTCTCGGAAAGCGTGTACCAGCACCTGGTCGTGGGCCCCGGCATGGCGGCGGCGAACGAAGACAGCGTGCATCTGTGCAGCTACCCGCAGCCCGATGCGGCGAAGAACGATGCGCATGTCGAGGCCCAGATGGCGTCGGTGCGGCAGGTGGTCGCCTTGGGCCGTGCGCTGCGTGAGAAGCACAAGCTCAAGACGCGGCAGCCGCTGGCGACGGTGACGGTGGTGTCGACCAACGTGAAGGTGCGTGAGGCGATCGAGGCGCACTCGGACCTGTTGCTCGAGGAGCTCAACGTCAAGCGCGTGGTGGCGCTGGGTGATGACGCCGCGCTCGCGTCGTTGTCGTTCAAGGCGAACTTCAAGACGATGGGCAAGCGCATGGGCCCGAAGATGAAGGAGGCGGCGGCCGAGGTCGCGGCCTTCACCCGTGAGCAGTGGAACGTGCTCGAGCAGGGTGGGGCGGTGACGGTTCAGGGGCAGCAGGTCATGAAGGAAGACGTGCTGGTCTCGCGCACGGCGCGCGGTGAAGTGGTGATTGAGAGTGAGGGTGATCTCACGGTCGCGCTCGATACGACGATGACCGAAGTGCTCGCGCGTGAAGGGTTGATGCGTGAGCTGGTCTCTCGCGTGCAGCGGCAGCGCAAGGATCTCGGGCTCGAGGTGAGTGATCGCATCGCGATTCAGGTCGCCACGGCCAGTGAGCCGCTCAAGCTGATGCTGCAGGAGCACGACGCGAAGCTTCGCGAAGAGGTGCTCGCGGTGACGGTGACGCTGGTCGAGACGTCGTCAGGTGAAGTGATGGATCTCGATGGTCACGCGATCACGGTGCAGGTGGGCCGCGCGGCGAGCTGATGGGTCCGCAGTGGGACATGCCTGCTCAAAGGGAAGGCGGCCGGTCTGGTCTCGCAACTCCCGGTGCGGAATGAACTGGCCTCTTGGCGCGGGGGCCTGCGTACACGCGTTGAATCAGGCCTTGAGCAAGTGGGCCGCGAGCTAACTCGCATTTTGTAAACAAAATCCCTGAGGGTCGCGGCCCCCCTGGGGGGGATCACGGGCTCAGGGATTTTGTTTACAAAGCGAAGGTTGGCTCGCGCGTCGACTCTCCGCTTCGGTGCGCCGCTCCAACTCTCGAAGAACGAGCAAGTCCTCCTCATCGAGAAACTCATTGAACCCGGTGGACCCGTGGTCCTCCGGCGCGAGGAACACGTTGGGTTGAGGCATGGGGAGCGGGTCCAGCAGACCCTCTTCCATTTCGGCCCTCGCCCGCACGGGGTCGACTCGCAGGTCATGCGGAACGATCAGCCCGCGCCGCCACCCATCACCACCCGGCCGATTCACCGCGACCATCACGAGCCGCTGGAGCATCCGCGTCAGCTCCGGAACCTCGAGCCACCGCGCCATCTCTTCCTCCCACGCGACGCAACGACCGATGCACCTGCTGTCGCGCCCGGCCCGTGCGCAACGCGAGGTTGCACTCGGGGTCGTGGCCCCGCTGCGCCAGCAGCATCAACACCATCACTCCGCATTCATCGAGGTCCAGATCCCGAGCCCAACCCCGGGTGACCAGACTCATCGTCGTCAACGCCTGCATCATCGCCAACCAGGAGCCCATGCCGAACCTCATCGCAGGTGGGTCCGACATCTCCGTTGTGACTGCCCTGCGTTGTGAGACGCTCCCCACTGCAGCCCCTCACTCAAACCCAAGGCAAACTGAATGAAACACGGACTCATTGGTGCAGCGTTGATCGTCGGCCTTCTCTCCGGCTGTGGCCCCGCATGGAAAGTCGTACGCGTGTCCGGCCCGCCGTCTGCGCTCGCCGCTGCGAACGACGTCGCGCTCTCCTTCGACTACACCCAGATGTACGTCGAGGGCCGCACCGAAGCCGACTGGGTCGCCGCGAAGACCGCTGACGACGCGAAGTACACGACGACCTGGGCTGACCTGAAGGGCAAGTTCGAAGCCGCCGTCCTCCAGGGCTTGCGCAACGAGTACCCCCAGGCTCACCCGCCCACGGGCAACCCCGGCGAAGTCGTGATGACCGTGCAGGTGCGCAGCTTCAAGCTCGGCAAGTTCATCCCGTTCGTGATGCCGCCCACCGTGATGAACGCGCAGGTCATCTTCTCGGTCAATGGCCAGGCCGGCGACGAGATCTCACTCGTGCGCAGCTACCCGGCGTCGATCACCCAGCCCTCCGTCTTCAACCACATCGGCTCGGTCGGTCAGCAGATCGGCAACGCCGGCGGCAAGCTGATCGCCTCGAAGAAGGGCAAGTAAGAGCCCCTCACCTCTCTTCCCCCGGGCGCTCCTCCTCGGCGCATCTTCCGCTGAACCGGCTTTACTGCGGGGGGGGAGAGAGTGAGTCTTCAGTCGAACTTCAAGCGCTTCGAGTCTTCCGCCAGACACTGTTGATCCGTCAGGTCGAGCCGGAGCGGCGTGATCGACACCAGGTCTTCACCCAACGCCCACCGATCCGTGCCCGGCTCGACACCCTCGATCGGCAGCGCCGCGAACCAGTACACCAGCCGGTCGTACGGATCCTTGTCGGGCACGATCTTCCCGTCGTAGTGCCGCACCGACTGCCTGGTCCACGCGATGCCCCGCGGCGTGAGCGGAAAGTTCACGTTGTGCAACTGCGCCGTCGGCTTCTCGGTCAGCAACGTGTGCAGCACCCGCCGCGCGAACGGCATCATCAGTTCGTAGTCACCGTTTTCTTCGATCGACGGCGCGCTCAACGCGATGCCGCGCACGCCGAAGAGGGCCGCCTGCTTCGCCGCAGCCAGAGTGCCCGAGTGCCAACACGCGTTACCTAAGTTGAGGCCCTGGTTGATGCCGCTGAGCACCACGTCGACCCGCTCCCAGTGATGAATCCCGAGCGCTACGCAATCGGAAGGTGTTCCGTTCACACGGAACGCTTCGAACTTCCCGATGCGAGCGCGCCGGTACGACAAAGGCCTGCTCGGACTGATGGCCTGGCCCATCGAAGATTGCTCGAAGTCAGGCGCGACGATGCGGACCTCTCCGAACTCCGTGGCAAGTTTTGCGAGCGCGGCAATTCCGGGGCTGAAGACGCCGTCGTCGTTTGCGATGAGAATGCGCATCTTCAGGCGTAAGAGCGTCAGCGCGTGGCGGCAACCCGTCTGCCTCGCTACTACCTGCCATGGGCGGAGGGTCCAGACGGGTGACGCTGGTTCAAAATCCTGGCGCGGGCGCGGGCGCAGTCGCTCAGCGGCAGCTCTTGAAGGCACTCCAGGAATCAGGTCACGAAGTGCGCAGCGTCGAGCCCGACAAAGGCCTCGGGAAAAATCTCGCCCAACACGCTGACGTGGTCATCGCTGCCGGTGGTGATGGCACCGTGCTCGGCGTCGCGCGACGACTGGTGCACAGCAAGGTGCCGCTGGCCATCCTCCCGCTGGGCACCGCCAACAACCTGGCCCTCTCAGTGGGCATGCCCAACGACATCGAGGTGCTGCTCGAGACGCTCGACGATCCACGCGAGCGGCCGCTCGACATCGGCGTGGCCACAGGCAGTTGGGGTGAGCGCTACTTCTGCGAGAGCGCGGGCGTCGGCTGGTTCAGTGAAGCGCTCCAGGTCGAGGTCACCGAAGACGACAAAGAGCCCGAACGCGCCGTCACCGTGCTGCGCGAGGCGCTGCTCGCCTACACCCCCAAGAGGTGGACGGTGACCATCGACGGGGAAGACGCCTCGGGCGAGTACCTGTCGATCGACGTGATGAACGCGAAGTACTTCGGGCCGAACCTCAAGCTGGGCAAACGCGCCGAGCCCTTCGACGGCGTGCTCGACGTGGTGATGCTCAGGGCCAAAGACGCCAAGCGCATGACCGCGTATCTGGCGGCGCTCGAGAACAAGCCCGACACGCCGGCGCCTCCGTTCGAGACGCGCAAGGCCAAGCACGTTCACATCGTGCTCGAGGATCAGCGGCTGCGAATCGATGATGCAGTGCGGCCCAAACAGGGCGCGCTTCGTTCGCACTTCGCCGACTTGCGGTTGTTGGCGGGCGCGGTGCGGTTGTGGCTGCCGCAGCGGCGTGAGCCTCGGTAGCCTCTTCGACTCCCGCTGCGTCCTTCAAGACCGCGAACTTCGCCGTCCGCAATGACGAAATGCAGCTCAATGTCACCGCCACGGTACGGACGTGTGGATTTCGGTGCAGACCGCTACGATGCGCGCCTCTTCGATGGCGAGCACAGGGGAACAGCTAGGCCGGTATCACCTTGTCCGCAAACTCGCGCAGGGCGGCATGGCCGAGGTGTTTCTCGCCAAGGTCATGGGCCCCGGCGGGTTCGAGAAGTCGCTGGTCATCAAGCGCATCCTCCCCACGCTCGCGAAGGATCCGGAGTTCGTCTCCATGTTCCTTCAGGAGGCCCGGCTGGCAGCCCAGTTCGGCCACCCCGCGGTGGTGCAGATCTTCGACTTCGGTGAGGTGAACGGCTCGTACTTCCTGGCGATGGAGTTCGTCGACGGGCCGAACCTGCGCAGCATCCTCCGCGCGGCGCCCGAGAAACGCATCAGCCCCGTCGTCGGCGCCCGCGTCATCGAAGAAGCCTGCGAAGGACTCGCCTACGTGCACGAGTTCGCCGACGAGTCGGGTGTGCCGCTGGGCCTCATGCACTGCGACGTCAGCACCGACAACCTGCTCATCGCCCGCAATGGCGCCGTGAAGGTCGTCGACTTCGGCGTGGCCAAAGGCGCAGGCCAGCAGTCCAACGCGGCCCCCGGCACGGTGAAGGGAAAGATCGCCTACATGCCGCCGGAGCAGATCATCGGCGAGGCCGACCTGCGCGCCGACGTCTACGCGCTCGGGGTCATCCTCTACGAGCTCGCTTCGGGAACGCGGCCGTACGAACATCAGCCTGATCAGCAGTTGCTGGCCACCATCATCAAGACCGACCCGGTGCCGCTGCTCTCGCGGCGAGCCGACCTCCCGCGCGAGTACGCCAACATCGTGCACAAGGCGATGGCCAAGAACCTCTCGCAGCGGTTCCAGAGCTGCCGCGAGCTGGCCGCCGCGCTCGAAGAATTCGTCGCGAACTCCGGGCAGCGCGTGGGCACCCGGCAACTGGCCGCGCTCGCCGCGCAGTTTCAGGAAGCACCCGAAGGTCAGCCCAGCACGGGCACGCCGGTGCTCGCGACGCCCACGCCCAGGGTCAAGCAGCTCACCCCGGTTCCCACCTCGTCGCCGCGCATCGAACTCAGGGCTGACCCCTTTGCTGCGTTCGGAGCGCCGCTGCCCAAGGCCCGGCCGCCCGCTCCAGCCGCGCCCGTGGCGAGCTCACCCAGCCGCGCTGACACCCTGTTCAGCGACCTCTTCTCCGATCTCGATACGACGCCGCCCGCTCCGCCGCCCGCGCTCGTGCGGCCGACGGCAACGCCCGCTCCCGCCCCGACGGGGGAAAGCTCGGAGATGAAGATCACCGTCGGTACCACGCGTGCCCCGTTGACCATCGAGGCCTTCAACGCAGCGCGCGCAGCCGCCATCGCCGCGGCCGGTGGTGCGCCGCCTCTTCCTCCGCCTGCATCTGCGCCTCGCCCCGACACCGGCCGCATCCCCGGCGTGTTCACCTCGCCCTCGCGCGTGCAGGAGCCGCCGAAGCCGCCGCCCTCCGTGGCCGTCGCCGTCGCGAAGCAGCCCACGCCGTTGCCGGTGGCCCGCATGCAGGTGCTCAACACGCCCGAAGCGCGCGCGGCGCTGGTGATGGCCGATGCGTCGAACATGCGCCTGTACGAATCGGGCGCACCGCTGGCTTCGCTCGAGGTGCTCGAGTCGGTGCGGCGGCACTTCGAGCTCGATGAAGCGCTTCACGTGATGGTGCGGTTCCCGCTGCACGCCCACCGCCTGATGAGCGCGAAAGAGTCGGGGGTGCTCGTCGCCGAGCGTGTCACCGGCGCGGTCGATGGCCTGCTGCTCGCGGAAGCGTGGGGTGCGCTGGCCACGTTGCTGGAACGGCTGCGGGCCGCTTCGAGTGCAGACGCGCACCAGCGCTCCATCTACGAGCTCGCGCTCTCCGCCCTCGCCACGACTGATCAAGCACGCCGCATCTCGCAGACCCTGCGTGAAGCGTCGCCCGCAGACCTGGAAGGGCTCGGTCGGTTGCTGCCCTTCTTCGGAGCGCCCCTCGCGGGGGTGTGGCTCACCTTGTTCGAGAACCTCGATCTCCCTGCCAGCCGCGATGCGGTGCTGCCGGGCCTCGCGGGTCTTGCGGGGCTGAACCCCGAGCCGTTCCTCGAGAAGCTCGCGCCCAAACGGCCCCGGCGCCTGATGGAGCTGGCCTTCTGCGTCGAGGCCGGCCGCGTGCCCGATCGCCGGCGCATCTTGAAGGAGCTGCTCGCTCGGCTCGATGCCGGCCGGCGCCGCGACGTGCTGACGGGTATCGCGCGCGCCGTGACGGATGACGCCTTCCGCGTCATCACCCAGGCCATCACCGAAGAGCCACCCCGCGCCAACGCGCAGGACGCCGACTCCGCTTCCGAACTGCAGGAGACGCGAATTCACGCGCTGCACCTGATCGGCAAGTACTTCCCCGACCGCGTGTTCACCGCGCTGCAGCCTTTACTCGCGCCGCAACGTTCGGGTGATTGGAGCGAGCCGATTCGCCGCGCGATGTGGGTCGCCGCGGGTGCCTCGACTTCACCCGCCGCCTACGAGCTGGTGGTCAGCGAGCTCAACTTGAAGCCGCCGCTGTTGGGCCGGGCAAAATACGACGCGCGGAAGGTCGAGGTGCTCGAGGCGTTGGCCGTGATGAAGACGCCCCAGGCCGCCGAGCTGATGCGGCGCATGGCCACCGACAAGGCCCTGGGCGAAACGGTGCGCGCCGCGGCCGATCGTCACCTGCGCACGGCCGAGCTCATCGAGCGCACCACCACCGTGGCGGTCGAATCACGACGGTGGGATCGCAACCCGCCCACGTGGAAAGACGTGCTGCTCGATCTCGCTTCGTTGGCCGGCGGTTCGCGCCTGGTCGAGGTCGACAGCGCCACCTTCGACGTCGCCTTTGCGCGGTTGGGAAAGTGTCTGGCCACGCTGTTGCCTGCTGGAACCCAGGCGGTCGTGAACTGCTCCACCGGGCTCACGGTCGACGGCGCGCCCGTGCACGAAGGTTCGGATGTTTCGGTCGATCGGGTGGTCAAGGCGTTCCAGACGCGCGGCATCGCCGGCTTCACCTTCACCCGGCAACCCGCCCGCGCCGAGCTGGAGCACCTGGTGCGCTGGCTGGCTGCAGGCGCGGCGGCGGAAGGAGTGGAGACGCCGTCGATCACCCTGCTGTCGACGACGCCGAGTACGCCGAAGCCGGCGCCTACTCCCGTGCGCGTGGCGCCGATGAACGACTTCTCGCGCGAGGCGATGATTCGGTACGTCGAGCTGGTGCTCGCATTTCGCGGCTGGTTGTCGGCGCGGAAGACCAACCCGCGCACAGAGATGCCGGTGGTCAGCCAGGTGTTTCACGACCTGGCCGCGGCCGCGTCATCCCGGGCGCAGCGTTTTGCAGGGCTGACGCCGCGGGGCCGCACGCGCGACGCAGAGCTCTTTCACTCGGCCAACGTGCTCACGCTCTCGTTGCTCTTCGGAAGTGAGCTCGGGCTGCAGCAGCCGCAGTTGGTCGAGCTCGCGACGGCGGCGTTCTTCACCGACGTGGGGAACCTCGAGCTGAAAGACGAGACGCTCGAGCGCGTGGGGCCGCTGACCCATGCGGATCACCAGGACATCGCGATCGCGCGGCGCTGGTCGGCGCGGTTTCCCTTCGTGCGGTTCGGCGACAAGCCGCAGGCGGTGGCGTGGGCCTCGGTGGTGCTCGAGCAGGAGACCGAGCCGGGCGGCACGGGTGCGCAGGCGATGATGGGTTTGACGGCCAGCGTGGTGGCGCTCGTGCGTGCGTACGAGACGCTGACGTCACCGACGGCCAGCCGCGAGGCGATGGGTCGTGATGAGGCGATCGAGGTGCTGACGCAGAAGGTGGCGCACCGGTTCCGGCCTGAGTTGCTGCCGCTGTTCCGCAGCTTTCTGCAGCGCCTGGCAACGCGTCCGCTGAGCTGAGGAGGAATCGAGATTGCACCGTTCCCCCTGAGCGAAGTCGAGGGGTCACTTTCGGTTCGAAGCACAGTGCTCCCTCGACTCCGCTCCTAAGGAACAGCGCACCACCGTTCGCATCGAGCGCAGTCGAGATGCCACCTTCCGCGCGAGCAAAGGTAATCCCTCGACTTCGCTCGGGATGACCGGTGCAGTGCCCCTCGACTCTGCTCGGGAGGAACGGGAGTTCAGCGCAGAACGAGGCGCTGACGCAGCTCGAGATCGAACAGCTCGTACTCGACCGCCGCGACCTGGTGCATCGCCCCATCGAGAAACAGCAGTCGATCTTCATCGCGGCAGCCCAGATGGTACTCCACGCGCGCGCCGACCTCGAGACCGCGCAGAGACCCCAGCTCGGGGATCTGCGTGAACGCCCAGGGGCCCATCAGCTCGCGGCACTTCTTGTCGTTGATGTGGCCAATCACCTGCGTGATGCCCTGTGGCAGCGAACGTGGATCGTACCGCCGGCTGGCGCGATCGACCTGCTTGCTTGCGGGGTTGGCCGGCCGGTGCGCGAGAATGCCGCGGGCTTCTCCTTCGCGCGCCGAGCCGAGCTCATGAAGCGGGGCGAGATCGAGCGCGCCTTCACCTCTCCACTTCGTCACCCGCGCCTCGAGGAACCGGTTCAACACCTCTGCGATGGAGATCGCGTCGAGCGCCACGGGCCCGAGCGGCTCTAAATCAGCCAGCGTGACGCCCGCGTGCACCAGCAACAAATCGGGCGCCGGAGCCAACGCGAGCTTCACCCGGCGGGCCTTGAGCAACCGCGTCACGAGGGTGCGCTGCCGCACGCTGAAGCACGAGTAGTCGCGGCTAATCACCCCCGGGCTCGCCAGCATCGGATACCGCGTCAGCAACGCGGCCTGCTGCTGCGGCTGCACGGCGAGGTCCGCCAACGCGCGGGCTTCGCTGAAGGTCGCGTCGGTAAAACCACTCAGCTCACCGACCCGCACGAGGTCGTGGTTACCCACCAGAATCTTCACCTGGTCGGGCGGATGCGCGGCGAGCCAGGAAAGTAGGTGCGTGCCTTCTTCCGTCGCCTTCTCGCGATCGTCGGGGCGGCCCCAGTCGAAGTGATCGCCCATCGAGACGAGCCCCACCTCGGCGCGCAGGCGGCCATCGTCTCCGAGCAGGCCGTTCAGGTCGAGGATGCTCAAGAACTTCTCAAGCGGCGCTTGTGGATCGCCCACGGCCACGTGGAGCTGCCTGGGCACTGCGTCCGGGGCGGAAAGCGTGAGCGAGTCGGCGTCTTCCTGGGCGCGCAGCTGGGCTTTGACGACGCGAAGATTGAGCGACACTGGCTCATCATCGCATGCCGCGCATCGGCTACACTCTTCGCAGTGAGTACAGGGGGCGACACCGTTGAGCGCGCGATTCTTTTTGAAGACGCGTTCGGGTACCGTCGGCTCAGCGCCCGGAAGTGCCTCGAGACGTGGTTGTCGGAATACGACTACTCGTTACTCCAGGTCGACCTTGGGCTGCGCGAGTCGGGCCCGGCGCTCTTCGTCATCTTGCGCTTCCGCGAAGACCGCTTCACCCAGACCACCCATGCTGCGCTGGTCGGTCAAGGTGAGCATGCCGGTGGGCGCGTGGTGGCCTTGAGTGAGCTCGAGTACCAGGAGCGTGGGCACTTTCTTTCGCGCTTCGCCGAGTGCGGGCTCCAGAAGCTCGGGCTCGCTCCGGATGAAGTGACGGTGGCGCTCGAGGAAGTGTTCTCGAAAGTGGGAGAGCGGCGGGCTTCGGTGCGCCACCCCATCACCGCGCCCGCGTTGATGACGGTCGGTGACCAGCAGGTCGAAGGCGCGGTGGAAAATCTCTCCTCGGGTGGAGCGCTGGTGCGTACGGCGAGCCCTCTGGTGTTTCAGGCCAGGGTGAAGCTCGAAGTGAAGCTCCCCGATGGGCCGATGCGGGCCGAGGCGACGGTGGTGAACGTGTCGGATCGAGGTGTCTCATTACAGTTCGGGCCCGTGGCCGCGCCAGAAGTGCAGCAGCGGCTCGATTCTCTGCCGCCCGCGAAGCTCGAGAGCCCGGTGAGCGCCGCGACGTTGGTCACGCCAGTCGGACCTTCGGCCGAGGTCGAGCGGGTGGGCCCGTATGAGCTGCTCTCGCTCTTGGGCTCAGGTGGCACCAGTGACGTGCACTTCGCCCGCGTGACGGAAGGCCCGCGTCAAGGGGAGTACGTCGCGGTCAAGCGGCTGCACAAACGCCGCGCGCAGGACCCTTCGGCGGTGCGCGCCTTCGAGGCTGAAGCGAAGACGCTCTCGTTGTTCGAGCACCCGAACATCGTGCGCGCGCTCGACACGTTGGTGTTCGAGGGCCGCCACTGCCTGGTGATGGAGGTCATCGAAGGCCGCGACGTGGGTCAGATTCTGCGCCGCTGCCGCTCCCGGAAAAAGCAGCTACCGATCGACGTGGCCTGCTTCATGGCGAAGGTGCTGCTCGATGCACTCGGCGCGGTGCATGGTGTGAAGGATGAAGCGGGCGCTCCGCTCGAGTTGGTGCACGGAGATGTTTCGCCTCACAACCTGTTCGTCTCGAAGGTGGGGCTGATCAAGCTGGGCGACTTCGGGCTCGCGCGCCGCGCAGGAGCGGAAGGCGCGCGCGCGGTGAAGGAGGCGCGGCCCAGCTATCTGTCTCCCGATGCGCTGTCGGGTGAAGTGGCGACCTCAGGCGATCTCTGGGCGGCGGCGGTCACGCTGTATGAACTGCTCACGCTGGAGCAACCGTTCACCGGCGACACGCTCGATGAATTGACGAACGCGATTCGCAGCAGCCGCGAGGTGCCGTTGCGAGAGCGCCGTGATGAGTGCTCAGGGCCGTTGGAGGCGGTGCTGAGGCAAGCGCTCGCGAAGAATCGCACGCATCGATTTTTGAGCGCGAAGGCATTTGCCGATGCGGTCTCGGTGCACTTCCATCCCGTGACTACGCCCCTGCGCGTCGCCAGCGTGGTTCGCGACCTCTACGCGTGAGCTGCTGGGGGTCGGCAAAACGACCGCCTTCACCGCGCCGCCGACGAGCGGGCAGGGCGTGTTCGATACCCTCAAGGGCATCGCCAAGCTGACGTTGATGGAGATGAAGAAGGGCGCGGCCGACGCGGGTCGCTCATCGAGCTCGGCAACCTGTCGGCAGAGGTGAACGACAGCATCGTCATCGATCTCAACGTCGCACCGGTGCGCAGCTTCACGGCGCTCGGCAGCTCTCCTGCGGTGACGCTGGTGGACACCAACTCAGACCAGGCGCTCTTCGCCTCGGGCGGTGCCCTGGTTCGAGCGGGCTCGTCCGGTCTCTCGACGTGGGACATCGCCTCACCCTTCGCGCCGGTGAAGCTCGGAGAGCGATTCGCGGCCAGCAGCGTGACCCAGTGCGGGGTGGACAGCCTGTTCCAGTTCATGCGCACGAGCCTGACGGTCTCGGGCACGAGCGCGGTGCACGGCACGTACAGCGCGATCACGCTGTATCAGCTCGAGTAGGCAGCGACCCAGAGAGTGGGTCAGTGACCTTGCAGTCCCGAAGCGTCACCATCGCGGCAGGCGGCCGACTGCCAGAACCACGACATCGGCACCCTTCTGTCCGACCGGGCGCTGTCTTGCGAGGATGAGTTCCGGGAAGGACCAGTCCGTGCGAGAGTTTCTCGTCGAGCGCATGGCAAAGAGCCCCTCCCCCACCCCCTCGGTCCCCGCGCCATCACGAGGCGGCTCGGGGCCGACTCTCGTCCGCGAACGCGACCCGTCCCCCCAGACGCTGAGCGGAACCGGGCCGACCCTGGTCAGGGCGTCAGGCAGACCCTTCCTGGCTGATCACCCCCCCGGCCCCTCGGGCAGCCTGATCGGCCTGAAGCTGGGGGAATACGACGTGCTCTCGCAACTGGGCGCCGGCGGCATGGGCATCGTGTACCGGGGCGTGCAGCAGCAGATCGGCAAGACGGTCGCCATCAAGGTGCTCAAGCCTGAGATTGCCACCGGCACCGACAGCGTGCAGGCCCTGCTCGCCGAAGCGCGCGCGGTGAACTCGATTCGCCACGAAGGCATCGTCGACATCTTCAGCTTCGGGTCGACCCCTGACGGTCGCCCCTACATCGTGATGGAGCTGCTCGAAGGCGAGTCGCTCGACGCGGTGCTCGGCGCCCTGGGCCGCTTCCAGCCGCTGGAGGCGATCGACCTGCTCGAGCAGATGCTCAGCGCCCTCGACGCCGCTCACTCGGCCGGCGTGATTCACCGCGACCTCAAGCCGGCCAACCTGCACCTCGCCCAGCTCAAGGACGGAACGTGGCGGGTGAAGATTCTCGACTTCGGGCTGGCGAAGCTGACCGCGCCGGGCGCGAGCAGCACTCCCCAGACGCAGGCCAACGTGGTGCGGGGCACGCCTGAGTACATGTCGCCCGAGCAGGCCCGCGCCCAGGACGTCAGCCCCCGCACCGACCTCTACGCCATCGGCGTGGTCGCCTTCGAGTTGCTCACCGGCGTGCTTCCCTTCAAGGCCAGCAATCCCGTCGAGCTGCTGATGCAGCACATCTCGGCCCCACCGCCCTCTCCTTCTTCGCTCGAAGCGTCGGTGCCGCCGGCGTTCGAGGCGATCATCTTGCAGATGCTCGCGAAGGACCCAGCCGATCGACCCGAGTCGGCGCTGGCGGTGCGGCGCGAGCTGCTCAAGATAAAGAAGCAGCTCATCGAGGGTGGCACTCAGATTCGCGCGGCGCCTCTCGGCCCCCGCCCTGCGAAGGCCACGTTGGTGACCGAGGTTCCGACAGCCTCGAAGCCCAGACGCTCATCCACCGGGCTGTTCATCGGGCTCGGGGTGGTCGTCGTCGCGCTCCTTGCAGCCGCCCTGGCCTTGTTGCCCCCACGGAACCCCCAGCCCGTCGTCGTGCCCGTGGTGGCCAGGCCCGAAGTCGTCATTCCATCGGAGCCCGTCGTCGAGCCAGTCACCGAGCCCACGGTCAAGGTGGACGTCCCCCCTGTCGTGGCGATCAAGGTCGGACCTGCGGTGAAGAAAACCGACCGGCTTCGACCGCGGCTGAAGCACACTGCAGGGGACGTGACGAAGCTGCTCGCCGAGCTCGATGCCGACGCCAATACCCGGCCGCCCGGTGAAGCCCGTTCGCGCAAGCGCGCGCTGCAGGACTTCCGAGAAGAGCTCCAGGCGGGCGGCAACCCCGAGGAGCTCTTTCGGCAGCTCAAGGACTACCAGCGGAGCTCCAGATGACGGCTGCGGTGTTCCTGAGCCTCGTGCTGACGGCGGCGCAACCGCGGGTGGCGTTGATGACAGCCTCGAGCGTGGGGGTCGGCGCGAAGGAGGCCGCTCAGCTCAACGCCCGGCTCACCTCGGCGCTCAGGGAAGCGGGGCTGCAGGTGCTCGAAGTAAGCCTGCCCTGCCAGGGCGAATACGCCTGCCTCCAGGAACAGGGCCGCGCCGTCGACGTCGAAGCGGTCGTGTCCATCACCCTGGCCAACGGCCCCAGGCAGATCGCCATCGACGTCGAGACCGTCTCGGTGCGCTCGGCGTCAGCTCTCGACCAGCGCGCTCTGAGCTGGAAGAACAAGCAGCCGCTGGAGGTCCTCGAGCCGCTTTTGCGGGAATGCGCCGTCCTCATCGCCACGAAAATCCTCGCCGAGCGCCCGCCCGATGCGCCCGTCAAGGTGTCCCTGACGCCGGTGGAGCCCGTTCGGCCCGAGGTCGTCATCCCTGCGGTTGCGGTCAGCCGCGTGCCCGAGGCCGTGACCGGCGGCGCCGCCCTGGTGCTGGGGCTCGTCGCTGCCGTCCTCACCGGCGTGGCGGCTGATCAGCAAGCCCGCCTCGGTGGCGAGCCCGCCTTCACCCTCACCCGCGACCAGGCCGTCGCTCGCCGCGACGCGGCCAACGGAACGTACACGGCCGCCGCGGTCTCGGGCGGCGTCGCCGGCTCTCTGGCGATCTCGGCCCTCGCCCTGCTGCTGGTCCGATGAGGCTGCGAAGCCTGCTGTGGCTGCTGTGTCTGTGGGCGGCTTCCTCTCTGGCTCAGCCGAAGGTCCTCTTCGTGGAGAGCAGCCGGGCGGGGTTGTCGGACAAGAAGGCCGACGAGCTCCTCGGCCGAATCGAGGCGGCGCTGACCAAGAAGGGGCTGGTGCTCCTGCGGGCCACGCCTCCCTGCGCTGCCCAGCGAGCGTGCCTGGTCTCCGCTGCGCACCGCGAAGCTCAGGATGCCGTGGTGTCCGTCGCGCTGGTGATGAGCCTCAAGTCCGTCATCGTCGACCTCGAGGCCGTGTCCGCTGCGACCAGCACCGTGCTCGCCCAGGCCAACTTCAAGGTGAATTTGACCGACACCTCGCTGCCCGAGACCGCCGCCGCCTTCGCGGGGGCGATCGGCGAGCAGCTCGAGGCGGAGGCCAGGGCCGCGCGGGATGCGAAGAAGGCCGCGGCCGACGCGCCCGTGCTGGTCAAGCTCGAGCCGGTCGAGGCTGCCGTGGTGGTCCCGATGACGCCTCCGCCGTCCCGGGCTCCGGTGGTGCTGACCGCGGTCGGTGCGGGCGTGGCGCTGGTGACCGCGGCCATCCTCGTGGGCGTGGGCGCCTCGACGCAGGCGCAGCTCCCGCCTCGCGACTCGACGCGCGAACCGGTGAGCATCGAGCGGGCCCAGCAGCTCGTCGACGGCGTCAACAGCGCATACAGTGGTGCCCTCGTGGCTGGGGGCGCGGCCGGCGCCCTCGGGTTCACCACCCTCATTCTGGGACTGACTTCGAAATGAAGATCCGACCTCTGCTGGCCATGATGCTCTGCCTCGGTGGCTGTCAGTGGGTGCGGGTGGCGGACTACAAGGTTTGCGACGCGACGGTCGAGTGCGGCAGGCCAGACGACGCGGACGCGAGCGTGGTTTGGGATGCGGGCGTTCCGGGCGACGGCGGAAGTGAAGAGGCCGGGTGCGTTCCAGAGGCCCTGCCCGACTTGGTGGACCAGGCGGGGCTCGACACCAACTGCGATGGCATCGATGGCGTGAAAGAAAGGCAGCTCTACGTCGCCAGCGACACGGGCGACGACCTGACGGCTGAGCCCGGCAACCCCCAGAAGCCCTTCAAGACCCTCAAAGCGGCCCTGGCCTGGGTGGGAAACACGGACGCTGGCCTCTACGACGCGGTGCTGGTCAAGCAGGGCACCTACGCCGAGCCGGCCGTGGAATGGGTCGTCGACGTGGACATCTGGGGCGGGCGCAGCGGTGCCCAGAGCTGGCCTCGAGTCGGGCTCTCGGACCTCGTGGGCTCCCGCGTCGGGCTGGTGGTGCGGGGAATTCGGGGTCGTGCGCTTCGAAGCTTCCAGGTGCATGCGCTGCCAGGAGGCCCGTCAGAGGCGTCCATCGCCGTGGTGGTCGAGGGCGGCTCGCCCCTGTTTCTGGGCGATGAGCTGTTCGCCGGCCCCGGTGGGGCAGGTGCTGAAGGGACCACCTTCGGGTTTCCCGACGCCGGCCCGGGGCTTCCGGGCACCGACGGCGTGACCGGACTGACGACGATAAACCCCGGAGCACCCGGTGTCTGCGGGGCCGATGGCTACGGCGGCGGCGGTGCGGGCGTGAACACCGTGAACGATGGCAACGGCCAGCCAGGCCTCGGGCCCGACGGGGGACGAGGGGGCGGGCGCTTGAGTTGCTTTGGCCCGCAGTATCAGGAGGCTTCAGCGGGGGCGCCCGGCCCTGATGGAATGAGCGGCGCCGATGGCGCCGACGCCCTCGGCTTCGGCGGCCTCGGCCAGGACCTGAAGTGGTGGGGCGCTGATGGCACTGCTGGACAACCCGGCACGGTCGGAGGCCCCGGCAACGGCGGGGGCGGCGGGGGCAGTGGGCCAGGGCAGCCTTCGAGCGGAGGCTCGGGCGGAAGCGGAGGCTGCCCCGGAGGTGGTGGCCTGGGAGGCGGCGCCGGCGGGCCCTCGGTAGGGCTGCTGGTCCTGGGCGGGCGGCCGGTGCTGGGCGAGGGCACCCTGGTCTTTCCGGCCAGCGGTGGTGGAGGCGGTCGAGGCGCGGACGGGCCGGGGTTTCCGGGAGGCGCGGGTGGGAGTCGTGGCCCGTCGCTGGTCGGCTGCGGGGGCCAAATGAATCAGATGGGCGCGGCCGGTGGGAACGGGGGGCGGGGAGGTGATGGTGGGCGCGGCGGTGGCGGGGCGGGAGGCCATTCATTTTCAGTGCTCTGTCAGCTCGATGCCGGGGTCGAACTCGACGGCGGTACGCTGCTCGCGGGCGTCGCGGGGCCTGGTGGGGCTGGGGTGGACGCGGGTCGGCCAGGCGAGGTCTTTCTGACCTGGGGCTGCTCGCCGTGAGGGCGCTCGCGCTGAGCCTGCTGAGCCTGCTGATGGGCTGCCAGTGCGTGCTGCTCCCAGCCAACCTGCGGTGCACCGACGAGGGGTGCGCGCCCGGGGAGAGCTGCGGTGAGGACGGCCGGTGTGTCCCGCTGCCAACGCAAGACGCGGGCTGTGAGCCCGTTCGCAGTTGTCTGTCGGAAGGCCGTACTTGCGGACTGCTGTCGACCGGCTGCGACGAGGTGGATTGCGGCGCATGTGGGCTGGGTCAGACGTGCGGCGTTCTGCAGCCCGGCCAGTGCGCGACCTGTGAGCTGACGGCCTTCGACGCCCCTGACCCCGACTTCGTGGACAACAACTGCGATGGCATCGACGGCACGGTCGACGGGGGCCTCTTCCTCGACCCGGTGGGGGGCAGCGACCTCGCACCGGGGACGCGGGCGGCTCCCCTCAAGACGCTCGCGCGCGCCGCGCTGCTGACCAGCCAGGCACCTTCCTTCCACACCGTCTTCATCGCCGAGGGCACGCTGGCTGGCCAGACCTGGCGGAATCCGGTCTCGCTCGCGGGCGGCTACCGCGCGGGAAGCTGGAGCCGCTCGAACACCGTCACCACGCTCATTTCGGGGAGCGGAGTCGGGTTGAGGGTGGAGGACGTGCCGGCCCCCGTGAGGTTCTCGCGGCTCACCATCGAGGCGACGCCTGACGATGCGGGCACGCCCACCATCGGGCTGGTCCTCGTGCGTTCGCCCCTGACGCTCCAGGGGGTGGTCGTGCGCGCGGGGGAAGGTCCACCAGGCCTGCCTGGCCGCGCCGGCGCGGCGGGATCGCCCGGAGGCCTGGGCTTGCCAGGCAACCTGGGCTCCAGCGGGGATGCGTGCCCCACTGAGCGGCTCTGCTTCAATTTCGAGCCCATCTCGGTCGAGGGTGGCGGAGGAGGCAGCGGCCCCTGCGGCGCCGGGTTCGGCGGCGACGCCACGGGCTTCGTGACTTTCGCCCCGGGACCAACGGACGCCGTACTTCAGCGCGACCTGAGCGACGAGTGCTCGGGGTGTCCGTGCCCGTTGGGGCTGGGAAGCGTGGTCCTCAGCGCGATGGACGGAGTCACCGGGACGGGTGGCAAGGCTGGCGACGGTGGCTCAGATGCTCCGCCCTCTTCCTTGATGACGACGGGCTGGGTCGATGCCGGCCTGTGGTTTGCGGAGAGCTCAGCCGCAGGGACCGACGGTCAAGATGGCAAGGGAGCGCTTGGTGGGCTCGCGGGCGGGAACACCCGCTACGAGGTGCTCGACGGGGGCCAGCCGGACGGCGGCGGTCTGCTGTCGATCGCCCTGGGTTCGAGCGGCGGCGGCGGCGGCGCCCCGGGCTGTGGCGGTCGGGCGGGTGAAGGAGGGGCCCAGGGAGGCCCCAGCCTGGGGCTGCTCGTCCTGAGCGGGGCTCCGCGCTTCGAGGGCGTCGAGGTCTTCTCGGGGCGAGGGGGGATGGGCGGCCAGGCAGGGGCGGGAGGTCTTGGGGGCGCTGGCGGTGACGGCGGTCCCGGTGGTCCGCGCTGGGAAGCCGAATGCCAGTCCGCGAGAAGCTTCAGGCTTTTGACTCCACGCACTTCGCCGACGGGAATCCGTTCGGGGTTCTTCTCGGGAGCGGGCGGGGCAGGAGGGCTGGGCGGCGCGGGTGGCAAGGGGGGCGACGGCGCACCTGGCGCAGGAGGCCCGAGCGTGGGGGTCTGGTGCGAAGGCGTGCAACTCGCGGTGCTGCCGACCATCACCCTGGGCGCGGGCGGTCCGGGGGCAGTCCGCGCAGACGGAGCCCAGGGTCTGCGCGGCCCTTCGCTGAGCACCATCAACTGCCAATAGCGTAAGCGATGAAGGTCAGTCCCCTCTGGTAGTTCGGCCTCAGGGCAAACAGGGCGTGGGATGAAGCGAGGCGAGCTGAAGTGGTACCTTTGGAGCGCATGACCGAGCGCGGGAAAAACCACACGATCGAAGAGTGGTGCTCACCAGCACTCGAGGAAGATGCCTGAGCTGGAGCAGCCTGTGGTCACGGTGCAGCTGGCCTGACCCATACAGGCGCCCAACCACTGGAAGCTGCCCGGGCACTGCCAACTGCCAGAGGTGCCGCCCGCTCCGAAACCGTGGAAGCCGAAGGCCATCTTGACGAGGCCAGGGGCGCAGGTGGCGGTGCAACTGCTGGCGGCGCAACTGTTCGTCACGACGTACGCGGGGCGGCGGCCGTTGATGGTCACCACGTCGATGCTGCGGGGTCGAAAAACGCCGGCACCGTCGAGCGTCGCCAGCACCGACCCGCCCGCGCCGGGATCGTTGGTGTTTGCTCCGACGTGAGTTCCGCCGGCGAACCAGGCGAAACCACCGCCCGTGCGGAAATAGCTGGTCGAGTTCTGCACCCCCAGGCCGTAGGTGTTGCCGAAGAAATCGATCGGCATGGCCCCGCCTCCGTTGGCCTGGATCTGCCCGTTGAAGGCGCTGACGCCGGTGACGGTCGGCGTGGTGAGGGCCGCGTTGGTGCTCACGAGGTTGGTGTTGCTCAGCGGCCCGGCCTTGTTGATGAGGCTGGTCGCAAGCGTCCAGCACGCCGGTCTGAGCGCACTCTTCACAGCCGCGCCAACTTCTGCGTCAGGAGGGGCGCGGCGAGGATTCACCGCCGAGCTGGTCGCCCTGCCGTGGCTCGAGCATGAACTCGTCGTCGGCGCGCGGGCTCGGCGGGGTGAAGAAGAGCAGCGCGCTTCTCACGCGGCAAGAGCTGAACCTGGAGCGTCCAGGCGCGGGCCGCGGCCCGGGAAGGTCAGCCCTGCGGAGTCGACGACGGGTGTGACGGGCGTGGGCAACGGTGGCGAGTACGAGCGGCGGCGGCCAGAGCTGACGGTGTTGTACGAGGCGGTGCAGCGGGGTTGGCCGTCCGTGCAGGAG
>JAYVFP010000372.1:0-61010 GCA_043773025.1 Archangium sp. | reverse complement strand
CCACTTGCTGCGCGAGGCGGAAGTGCTCCTTCGACTTCGCTCAGGAGGACCGGTTGTTCTTCGGAAAGAAATCGCCGGCGAAGCCGGTTCCCTGCTCGCGGCCACCGCTCATGTTCACTGTGGCCAGGTACTAGTTGATGTAGACGAACGTCGCGTACGAGGCCGTCACGTCCGTACCGGCGGGCGGCGAGACTCCGAAGAACAGCAGCGTGTTGTTTGCGGGGTCGTAGTCGAACCCGTTGACGCGCGCTCGCAGCAGCAGATCGTTGGTCTTCGCAGACAACGAGCCCGAGACCGGCCGTGAGGTCAGCGTGGCCCGTGACGACGCGCCGATCGCCCCGAAGAGAATCTCTTCCACCACCTCGGTGATGTTCGGGTTGCAGATGCTGCCCGTGCTGCCACCCGTGGCAGTCGAGAGATCGATGTACTGCGTGCCCGCAACCGCGCTGCCCAGCCCCACGCGCGTACAGCCCGTCGGCCGCGGCCCCACGATGCCGAAAGTGACTGCCTTCTCGGCGAGGTAATCGGCCGCGTAGTCGGCCACCGGCTTGAGCCCGGTGTTCTCTTCGTCGGTGACGAACACCACCACCAGCCCCGCGTCGTCGCGAATGCGGCGCTCGGGCGGCAACACCATCGGCCGGGCCCGGCGAATGGCTCGCAGCGCGAACTCGATACCCATCTCGAGGCCGTTGCCGTTGATGCCCACGCGCACGTCACTCTTGAACTGCGTCAGATCGTTGGTGAACCCCGTGCCGCGCAGCACGTCGCTGTCGGTGGTGATCACCCCAATGCGGAAGTCGATGCCCGAGGCCTCGAAGGCCGCGAACAACGCCCCGGCCGAGTTCGCCAGCGCCGCCTGCTCCTCGAGCATCGAGGCTGAGTTGTCGACCACGAAGATGAAGTCGGTCTTGAGCGGCGGCGCCGCAATGCGCTCACAGCCATAGTTCAAGATCGGCCCCGAGTCGGACAGGTGGGAGCCGTTGGTGAAGTCGGACAACGCCGGCTGGTTCTTCTGAAAGTCGGCCAGCGTGCTCACCGCGCCTGCGACGTAGACGTCGTTCGGGGTGATGCGGAACATCAGGTACACGATGAGCTGATTCTCCGTAGCGCTGCCGGCCACCACGGGGAGCGCCCCCACGTCAGCCGCCGGCCGCCCCGACAACGCGGTAGCCAGGCGGTTGCGCACCGAGAACGGATTGGTCGACGTGGCGAAGGTGAGCGTCGAGCCACTCGAGTAGTTCCGGTGCGAACGATCATCCACGTAGACGCGATCGAACCGCTCCACCCGATCCCTCACCAGAGGCGTGCCACCCAGCGAGGCGAGCGCAGCGATCTCACGGCCAGCCAGCAGCTCAAGCGCACCTTGCTGCATCGGGTCGATGCCCACGGGAATCGGCCGTCGCAACACGAAGCCGGCGAAGTTCGACGCGGCGTCATCGAGCACCACCAACTGCGCCGGGTCGCGCGCAGTCACCGTGTACTTGCGGCTGTGGGCGAAGGCGACGTCGGTGCCCGGCAGCGTCGCCAGCAGGTGCTCCACCGGCAGCACGCCCGGGCAGGGCCAATTGAGGGGCTCGAAGCCCGCGTCCACACCCGCGTCGAGCTCACCCGCATCACCGCCGTCGACCTCCACCATCCCGGCATCGGGCAGGGGTGGTGTCTCCAGCGCGCTGGTGCAGCCGCACAGCAGCCCGGCGGCCACCAGCACCGCCTTGAGCGTGCTGCGACGACGCGCCCTGCGGCCCAGCACCATCAGCGCGACGAACGAGAGCGGCGCGAAGTCGGCCGGGCTCGAACACCCACAGCCGGTGGTCACCCGCGGACGTTCTGGCGTGCCGCCATCGCCTGCGATCAAACCTCCATCGCTGCCGGTGCCGCCGTCATCACCCCCGTCGGTCTGCCCACCATCGATGCCGCCGCCATCGGCCGTGCAGACGCGCAGGCCGGTGAGCGGATCGAGGTCGACGTCGCCATCACAGTCGTTGTCCTTCACGTCGCAGACTTCAGGCGCACCGCGTGAGATGGCCGGGTCTGCGTCGTTGCAGTCGCCGTCGCAGTTGGTCTGACCGTCTTGATCGGCGTCGAAGCAGACTGCGCACAACGAGAACTGGCCCGGCGCGCTGTCGACGTAGGCGTCGCAGTCGTTGTCCACCCGGTCGCAGACCTCGGTGGCGCGCGGGTTGACCGAGGGATCCGCGTCGTTGCAGTCGCCGCAGAACGCCGAGAAGCCGTCGTTGTCACGATCGGCTGCGCCTTCATCCACCAGGCCGTCGCAGTCGTCGTCTTTGTTGTTCGCAGCCAGCTCGGGGGCGGTGGGGTTGACCGTCGCGTCGGTGTCGTTGCAGTCGCCCAGGCAAGTGGCCACGAAGTCACCGTCGACGTCGAAGCCTTCGTCAGCCCGGCCGTTGCAGTCGTTGTCCTGGCCGTCGCAGACCTCGGTGGCCACCGCGACCGTGCTGGTGCCCGGGTGCGCCGCGGCGTTGTAGTCGTTGCAGTCGCCCTGGCAGGTGGTGACGCCGTCGCCGTCGGCGTCGGTGTCTTCGTCGACGCGGCCATCGCAGTTCTCGTCGACGCCGTTGCCGCAGAGCTCGCGGCGGAAGGGGCTGCGGGTGTTGTCGGCGTCGTCGCAGTCACCCGCGCAGGTGGTGGCGAAGTCGGCGTCACCATCGAAGCCTTCGTCTTTCAGGTTGTCGCAGTCGTTGTCGAAGCCGTCGCACACCTCGACCGCGCCGGGGCTGATGGCGGCGATGTGATCGTCGCAGTCGCCCTGCCCCGTCGAGAAGCCGTCGCCGTCTTCATCGGTGTCTTCGTCGACCGCGCCATCGCAGTCGTCATCGATGGTGTTGCCCACCCGCTCGGTGCGCTGGGGCCCGATCGCCGCGTTGGAGTCGTCGCAGTCGCCCGCGCAGTTGGTCACGCCGTCGGCATCGAAGTCGTGGCACGGAGCGCCCACGCACACGTTGCCTTCGTCGATGGTGGTGTCGCAGTCGTTGTCGGCGCAGTCGCAGCGCTCGGCCAGCCCCGGCTTGTTGAACCTGTCGGCGTCGTCGCAGTCGCCCTGGCAGGTGGTCACGCCGTCACGATCGAGATCGAAGCCGTCGTCGACCACGCCGTCGCAGTCGTCATCGCGCGTGTCGCACAGCAGCTCGCCGTCATCGAGCCCCGCATCGGGGTTCCACGCAGGCGCGCCGCCGTCAGGCAGCGGTGAAGGCCGCACCTCGCCCAAGCACGCGCCCATGCCCACGCCGTTGACGCACTGCTGGCTGCCGTCGCGGCAGATGCCCTTGCCGCGCGTCTCGGGAGGCCCGCCGTAGCAACTGGTGGACACCCCATCGATGGTGCCGTCGCAGTCGTTGTCTTTGCCGTCGCAGATCTCAGGCAAGCCCGGGCGCACCGCGGGGTCGGTGTCGACGCAGTCGCCCGCGCACGAACGCACACCATCCAGGTCGACATCGAAGTTGCCGTCATCGACCGTGCCGTCGCAGTCGTCATCGATGCTGTTGCAGGTCAGCTCACCCATCGACGGATCGTTGGTGGGGAGCACCGTGCCCGCGCACAGGCCCCACGCGCCGAGCACGCTGCAGGCCTGGGTGCCGGCCATGCACGCGCCCTTGGGCTGGCACATTGAACCTGGGCAGCTGCCCGAGAACGTATCGGGGGTCACGTTGGGGCCCGCGAAGCAGCGGCGCGAAGGCACGTCGTCGAGCATGCCGTTGCAGTTCTGATCGATGGTGTCGCAGGTCTCCATCGCGCCGGGCTTGATGGCCGGATCGCTGTCGTTGCAGTCGCAGTTCATCGCGTTGTTGCACGAAGCGCACGACACGAAGCCGTCGCCGTCGACGTCGAAGCCGTCGTCGACCGTGCCGTTGCAGTCGTCATCGCGGCCGTTGCACTGCTCCATCGAGGGCACCACCTGGCCCATGCAGGCGCCGAAGCTGCTGGTACCCGGCACGGTGGCATTACAGACCTGCACGCCGGCCACGCAGACGCCGCGGCCCTGAGTTCCCGCGGGCCCGGAGTAACAGTTCATCGTCACCTTGCCGCCCGCCCCGCTGCCTTCGTCGACCTGACCGTTGCAGTTGTTGTCGAGCGCGTCGCAGGTCTCGGCCGCGGTCGGCCTGATGGTGTTGTTGCCGTCGTTGCAGTCGCACGAGGGGCTGTTCGGCGCGCCGCAGGTCAGGCACGCGCGCACGCCGTCGCCGTCGGCGTCGGTGATGAGCCCGTTGTCATTGCTGCCGTTGCAGTCGTTGTCGAGGCCGTCGCAAATCTCGGTCACCGGCAGCGTCTGCCCCATGCACGAGCCGAAGGTGCCGCTTGCGCAGGTGGCCGAACCGACGCGGCACTGGCCACGCGGCGTGCAGGAAGGGCCGGGACAGGATCCCGCGAACGTACCCGCGGGGCCGGTGAAGCAGCGCTGGGCCGTCACCCCGTCATCGACGTTGCCGTCGCAGTTGTCGTCGAGGTTGTTGCAGGTCTCGGGGCCCGGGTTCACGTTGCGCACGCAGGTCAAGCCGCCCGCGTTGCACTGCTCGGTGCCCGAGGCGCACACGCCCAACTGGCCCGTGGTGCACGCGCCGCCCGACAAACCGTCGTCGGTGGTGCCGTCGCAGTCGTCGTCGAGGTTGTTGCAGCTCTCCACCCCTGGGAACGTCTGGCCCGGCGTGGCCGCGTCGCAGCCGGGGAAGTTGCCGGCGATGCAGATCTGCGTGACGCCCTGACACACGCCGCGCGGACCGCAATTGGTACCCGGGCAGGTGCCCGTCGAGGTCCCGGCCGGGCCCGCATAGCAGACCCGGTTGACGCCTTCGTCGACCTGGCTGTCGCAGTCGTCGTCGACGTTGTTGCAGAGCTCAGGGCGGCCCGGCCGCACCGTGTTGGTGGTGTCGTTGCAGTCGCAGTTGGGCGCAGCGCTCGCACCGCAACTGCCGCACAACCGGGAGCCGTCACCGTCGGCATCGACGATCAGCCCATCGTCGGCGGTGCCATCGCAGTCGTCGTCGAGCGCGTTGCAGGTCTCGGCGGAAGAGGCCGTGGTCTGCACGCAGTTCAAGTTGCCGGCCTGGCACTGCCGCACGCCCGCCGAGCAGACGCCCTGAAGCCCGGTGGTGCAGGCCACGCCGCCCCCCGGGTTGCCGTCGTCGATCGTGCCGTCGCAGTCGTCGTCCATACCATTGCAGGTCTCGGCGATGGCGGTGCGGGCCACGCAAAGGGCTGCGCCCGCGTTGCATTGAAAAGTTCCCTGAGAGCAGCGGCCCACGCCGCCGGTCCCACAGTTGGCGCCCACGTTGAAGCCGTCGTCGACCAGACCATCACAGTCGTCGTCGACCCCGTTGCAGGTCTCGGCGATGGCGGTCTGGTTCTGCACGCAGTTGAGCGCGCCCGACTGGCATTGATTGGTGCCCGGCCGGCAACGCCCCTGCAGCGGCGTGTTGCAAGCGGTGCCGCCCCCCGGGTTGCCCTCGTCTGCGGTGCCGTTGCAGTTGTCGTCGAGGTTGTTGCAGGTCTCCGTGCGGGTGCCCGGCGTCACGGTCGACACGCACGCCGCCGTGCCGTTGCCCTGGCACTGGTTGGTCCCCGGAGCGCAGACTCCGCTGTTGCTGCTGGTGCACGCCTGACCGACGCCGAAGCCCTGGTCGACGCCGCCGGTGCAGTCGTTGTCGATGCCGTCGCAGAGTTCGGTGGTGGGGCCCACGTTGCGCACGCAGCTCAGTGAGCCGCTGCTGCAGGTGCGGGTGCCCGCGGAGCAGACGCCTTGCTGCCCGGTGGTGCAGGCCGCGCCGCCGCCGGGGTTGCCGTCATCGGCCGTGCCATCGCAGTCGTTGTCGAGGCCGTCGCAGCTCTCAGCGGAGGGCGCCACGTTGCGCACGCACACCACTGAGCCTGCGGTGCACTGGTTGGTGCCGGGTGAACACACCCCGCTCTGCCCGGTGGCGCAGACGCCGCCACCACCCGGGTTGCCTTCGTCGGTTGCGCCAGAGCAGTTGTTGTCCTGCGCGTCGCAGACCTCAGCGGCCGCGCCGTTGGGGCAGCCCGGCCCCCGAATGGAAGCCGCTGCAGCGTTGACGCTGGTGCTGTCGGCGCAATCGCCTTGCGCGACGGTGCAGCCGTCGAGGTCGCAGTCGTTCTCGGGGTTGTTCGGGTTCGCCGGATTGCAGATGGCGAGCGCCGAGGTGGAGAGGATCGAGGTGAGCAGAACGATTGCGCGAACCATCAGAGGAAAGCTCCGAGCTCGAGGGCGAGGAAGGTGCGGCTGTCGACAGCCGTGAGGGAGGGGTTGGCCGCCTGCAGCCGGGAGTACCGGACACCGAGCCGGCCAAAGAGAATCGAGACCGGCTTGACCTCGATCCACGCCTCGGCCGACAGGCTGAAGCCCGGAGATTCGGCGAGCGGGCCCGGCAGCAAGAAGCGCGGCCCACCGATGAGCTCGAGGGTGACCAGATCGCGGAACAGCGGCTGACGCACGCGAAGCTGGGCGTCGATGCCGCGCCAGGTGGTGCTCACCAGCGGCAGGCTGCAGTCGAAGCGGGTCTGCTCCTGCGACCAGCCGCCCGCAAGGCCGATGGTGGGCAGGTAGCCGTCGCCGAGGCGATACCGCGCGCCCACGCGAAGCTGGAGATCGTCATCCGTCATGGTGCAGCTCGAGCCTTCCAGCCCGCCCGCGACGCCTTGCGCTCGCACGAAGGCGCGCCGGTAGTGCACCTCGAGCGAGACCTGGCTCCACGCCTTGCCAGAGGTCTTCTCGAAGAACTCCAGCGGCATCAGCTGCGCGTTGATGCCGAGGCCGACCACCACGCCGTTCTCCAGGTCAGCGAGCGCGTTGGCCGTCTCTCCGGACAACGCGAGCCCACGCAAGGTGGCGCCCGGGCCCACGGCGACGATCGCGCGCACCCGGTTGCGGTCGAGGGGGCGTGAGGTCGAGACCTGCGGTGCGTTGAGCTGATCGAGCTCGGCGTCGTGAAGGTCTTCTTCCGGCGGAGGAGGCGGCGGCGCGACCACCACCGCGGGCTTGAGCGCCGCTTCGGCGGCCACGCGCGCCCTCTCGAGGTCGAGAAGGCGGGGCACCACCACCGCAGCCATGGAGTCTGCCTGCGCGTCCTTGAGGGTGGAGGCACCGGTGATGCTCAGCCCTTCGGCCACCGTCTTTCCGGCGCTGTCCACGATCGTCGCGGTGAGCACCAGGTTGTTGAGGGTGAAGGTCACCACCCAGTTGACGCCGGTCACCTTCGCCAGG
Source organism: Archangium sp. (assembly GCA_043773025.1). GTDB lineage: Bacteria > Myxococcota > Myxococcia > Myxococcales > Myxococcaceae > Archangium_A. The sequence continues at coordinate 53,779 of JAYVFP010000372.1, read as the reverse complement.
CGCGCGAGCACCGCGGGTTTGTCGGACGACGAGGCGAGCACGCTCTCTTTGTTCAGCACGCCTTGCGCGACGTCGGCAGGCAGCACCTTGCCGCCGAGCTTTTTATTGAGCGCCGTCACCAGCCTGGCGTGCGCGGCGATCACGAAACGTTCGACGGTGCGCCGCGTATCGACGCCGACGAACGCGCCCTTCTTGCCGACGACCGAAGAGCTGACCGGCGGCAACACGAGCACGCCACGAAGTGAACTCGACGGCGACAGATCGAGCTCGAGCGGCGCGGGACCAGCACCCCATGCGGTGCATGCCGAGAAGACGACGACCCAGACCCACAGACTTCGACGCATTGAGGCCCGCAAGCTACCCCGCTCCTCGCGCGCACTGCGTCATAGTTGATCCGCGTACACGCTCGGAAATGGATTTCAGTGAGCTTGTAGTCCCCCTCGCCCTGCCTCGACTCCGCTCGCAGGGTTGATCAAAATAAGGAGCGCCCACCGTTCGCGATTTCGAAAAAACCCTGCGAGCGAAGTCGAGGGCATACTTCAACCTCGTACTAGGGTCACCGCGTGCTCCGTTCTGCGATTGCGCTCAGTGTGATGTTGGCCGCCACTTCTTGCGGCACCCCTGCACCCGAAAAATGTGACGCAATCACCTGCAGCACCGGCTGCTGCGACGCCGTGGGCGAGTGCCGCCAGGGCTTCGAGTCGACCGCGTGCGGTTCGCCAGGGGGGGTGTGCTTCCCGTGCAGTTCGGGCCAGTTCTGCTCCTTCGGCATCTGCATCGGTAGCGCTTCGGGAGGCGGCTCGACCGGCGGCGGCGCGGGCGGAGGTGGTGTGACGGGCGGCGGCGCTGGCGGCGGCGGCGGTGTGAGCGGCGGCGGCGCTGGTGGCGGCGCGATGGGCGGCGGATTTGGCGGAATGACCGGAGGCGGAGTTGGCGGATTGACCGGAGGCGGAATTGGCGGCGGAGTTGGCGGAATGACCGGAGGCGGAACCGGCGGCGGCACGATGCCCTCCTGCAGCAACATCACGGGCGATCGCCGCACGCAGGTCTGCCTGCGGTGGACGTGCGATCGCGCCGACATGAGCGAAGGCACCTGGAACGGCAGCGTGGCCACCTGCACCGCGGGCGATCTCACGCCGACCGCGCGCGCCAACTCGCTCAAGCTGATCAACACGTACCGCTTCATCGCCGACTTGCCCGCGGTCATCACCTCTGCCGGCCGAGACACCGCCGCGCAGGAGTGCGCCTTGATGATGGATGCCGCCAACGCGCTCAGCCACACGCCCGACGCCGGCGCGCCTTGCTACACCGCCGCCGGGGCCAGCTCGGCGGGCACCAGCAACATCTCCAGCGGCGCCGCCGTGCGATCGATCGACCTCTACATGTCTGATTTCGGCAACGCGACCACCATGGGCCACCGCCGCTGGTTCCTCTCGAACCAACTGGGTCCCGTCGGCATCGGCGGCACGCCCGGCGGCAGTTGTCACAACGTCATCGGAGGCAGCGGCTCGGCCACCAAACGTTTCGTGGGCTGGCCCCCCGCGGGGCCGGTGCCGCTCCAGGCGATCGCGATTCCCACGGTCGGCGCGACCAACTCCATCGACCGCACGGGGTGGACGCTGCAGACCTATTCGACGGCCGACAACCTCACCAACGCGACCGTCACGGTGACCGACAACGGCGTCAACATGCCCGTCACCGTCACGCCGCTCGGCGCCAACTACGGCAGCCGCTCGGCGGTGCGCTGGGTGCCGATGGGTTGGGTGAGCACCGCGGGCCACAGCTACACCGTCACCGTGACCTCTGAGACCATGACGACGCCCATCACGTACACGGTGGATGTCGTGAGCTGCCCCTGACCCGTTCGCATAAATAGGAATCGGCTTCCATCACCGGTCTCCCCGAGCCCAGTCGAGGGGGCACTTGCCGCGCGAGGCCCAGGTGTGAATGGAAGCGCGGGTGGGTGCTACTTCGCGAGGCTGACCATGCCTGTCGTCATCACGTCGAGGTAGGTGATCAGCAACACGCCCACCGCCAGGATGATCAAGAACGGCAACGTGCGCGCGTAGAGATACGGCAGCGGCTTCTGGAACCGGGTCGACGCGAGGAAGAGGTTGAGCCCCATCGGAGGGAAGAGGAAACCCAGCTCGAGGTTCGCCAGGAAGATGACCCCGAGGTGCACCGGGTCGATGCCGTAGGCAACGCCGATCGGCGCGACCAACGGGGCGAGCACCACGATGGCCGCGTAGATCTCGAGCACGCTGCCGAAGATGAGCAGGCCCACGTTGAGCGCGAGCAGAAACACCCACGGGCTCTTCACGTGGGTCGTCGTCCACTCGAGCAGCGCGGTCGGGATCTCAGCGTCGACCAGCCACGACGACAGGCCCATCGCGACCCCCAGGAGGATCACCACGGCCCCGACCAGCGTGCTCGCCGTCACCAGTACGCGAGGCAAATCTTTGACCGGGCGGATGGTGCGGAAGATCACGACCTCGACGACGAGCGCATACGCGCAACCCAGCGCGCTCGCCTCGACGATGGTGCCGAAGCCGCTCCCCACCGTGGCGATCACCAGAATGGGAAGCCCGAGATCCCACTTCGCGTCCCACAAGCCCTTCCCTGCTTCCTTCGGCTTGAACTGCTGGCGCGCGATCTTGTGCCGCACGCCCATGAAGACGCCGTAGGCCGCGACCATCGCCATCATCAACACGCCGGGCACCAGGCCTCCCAGGTACAGATGGGCCACCGGCACCGAGGCCACCACCGAGTACAAAATCACCGGCAACGACGGGGGAAAGAGCAACCCCAACGAGCCTGAGGCGGTCACCAGGCCGTGGCTGAAGCCCTCTGGGTACCCTTCTTCTTTCAGCATCGGCACCAGCAGCCCGCCGAGCGCCAGAATGGTCACGCCCGAGCCGCCGGTGAACGTGGTGAACACCGCGCACACCACCGTGGCCATGATCGCCACGCCGCCGGGCATCCACCCGAAGAAGCCCTTGTACGCGCGCACCAGGCGCTTGGCCGCGCCGCCTTCAGCGAGCACGTAACCTGCGATCGTCAGCAGGGGAATCGCGGGCAACGTGGCCGACGACACCAGGCGAAAGGTCTCGGCCGGCACCGCGGCGATCGGCGTCGCGTCGCGCCAGAACAGAATCATCGCCGCCGCGCCCATGATCACGAACACCGGAGCGCCGCTCAGAAACGAGATGCCCACGAACACCAGCAGCACCGTGACCACCACCGACGACGGCGCCATCGCACCGAGCGCAAACGCGAGCCCGATCGCCGCCAGCGCCACGCCGCGATCGATCCACGACTGCGGCTCCTTGCCGACGCGCCAGGCAAACCGCAGCGCCATCACGCTGAACGCGAACGGCATGATCGCCTCGCTCCACGAGACGGGGAACGTGCCGACCACCGTGCGGCCGCTGCCTGCATCGGCCTCCACCACTTTCCACGACGCGTAGGCGAGCAGCGCGCAGACCGCGGCCGAGGTGACCCGGGTGAACAACGAAGCCACGCGTCGCGGCCAGCCTTTGGGGATCGCCTCGACCGTCGAGAGCGCCAGGTGTTTGCCGCTGCCCGCCGCCAACAGCGCCCCCAGAAAACCAATCCACAACGTGAGGTGCTGAACGATCACCGAAGCGCTGGGGATCTCGGTGTCGGCCACCTTGCGTGCGACGGCCTGCACCACCGGCAAGGCCACCATCACCAACGCCAGCAGGCCCACGAACAAGCCGATGCCATTCGTGAGCGTGCGCTCGAGGGGTGAGAGCTCCTTGAGTGCGTCTTCGAACTCGACCTCTGATGTCGTCTCGGTGGCCATCGGTGGGCGTGGCCTAGCACGGCACTTCTTCTTCGCGCCTGCAAAGCCGCCGCTGCGTCCCCTTGGAAACGGCGGCCGATAAGAACGTTGACCCCCGCCCCCCCCGGTCCTTAAGGAGAGTGCGTCTCGGAAGGGGGACGCATGATTCGTTTCGCTCTCACCGCAGCGCTGGCCCTGCTCTCGTCAGGCTGCATCCGCTCGTTTGCCACCGGGGTGATGGCCGACGCGCTGTCAGGCCCGGGCACCCTGGGCACCGATGACGACCCCGAGCTGGTGCGCGATGCGGCGCCCTTCGGGCTCAAGACCATGGAGAGCGTGCTCACCTCGCAGCCTGAACACGTCGGCCTGCTCACCGCTCTTGCTTCAGGTTTTACCCAGTACGGGTACGCGTTCGTTCAGCAAGATGCCGACCAGTTCGAGTTCGAAGGCAAGAACGCCCAGGCCGCGGCGTCCCGGTTGCGAGCGAAGAAGCTCTTGTTGCGCGCGCGTGACTACGGCCTCGCCGGGCTCGAGCTCTCCAGCCCCGGCATCACCGAAAAGCTCAAGTCCATGCGCGGCTTGACCGAAGCGGTGGCCCCCTTGAAGAAAGTAGACGTGCCCCTCGTTTACTGGACCGCGGCCGCCTGGTCGCTCGCGATCTCGAACGGGAAGGAAGACATGGGGCTGGTGGCAGAGCTGCCGGCCCCGGAGGCCTTGATGAAGCGTGCACTCGAGCTCGATGAGACCTGGGAAGAAGGCGCCCTGCTCGAGTTCTTCGTGTCGTTCGAGGCCGCGCGGCCCGGTGGCACCGAAGCGGGCGCCAAGGCGTTCCTCGATCGTTCGCTCAAGCTCAGCTTCGGCCGCCACTTCGGCGTGCAGGTGTCGTGGGCCGAAGGCGTGCTGGTGCAGGCGCAGAAGCGCGAAGAGTTCGAGGCCGTTTTGAAGTCGGTCATCGCCGCTGATGTGAACGCGTCGAAGAAAGATCGCCTGGCCAATACGATCGCGCAGCGGCGCGCGAAGCTGCTGCTCAAGCACGCGGACGACTTGTTCAACTAAAGGGGTACCAACGTGATCAAACGAATGGTGATGATGGTGGCGGTGTTGCTGGCGAACGTCGCGCTGGCGCAAGACGTGACGATCAAGCTGGGCACGCTCGCTCCGCAGGGGTCGACCTGGCACTCGCTCTTGAAGGAGATGGCCGAGAAGTGGTCGGAGGCTTCGGGCGGCAAGGTGAAGCTCAAGATCTACGCGGGCGGCACGCAGGGCAGCGAAGGCGACATGGTTCGCAAGATGGGCGTCGGCCAACTGCAGGCCGCGTCGATCACCAACGTCGGCCTGCACGACATCGTGGCCGAGCCGATGATCTTCTCGACGCCCGGCCTGTTCGACGAGCGCGACTTCCGCGAGGTGTTCCCCAAGCTCGAGGCCCAGCTCAACGGCATCGTCGAGGCCAAGGGCTACCTGGTGCTGTCGTGGGCTCAGGTCGGCACGGTGAGCATCTTCTGCACCAAGCCGTACGCGACGCCCGAGGCCGCGGCCGATGCGAAGTTCTTCGCGTGGGATGGCGACACCGCGTCGGTGGAGGCCTTCAAGCTGGTCGGCTTCCGCCCGGTGGTGCTCTCGTCGACGGACATCGTGCCCTCACTGCAGACGGGCATGATCAACTGCGTCTCGCAGGTGCCGGCGTACGTGCTGACCGCGCGCCTGTTCGACAAGGCCAACCAGATGGTCGACTACCCCTGGTCGTACCTGGTGGGCGCGACCATCGTGAAGAAAGACGCGTGGGAGAAAATTCCCGCCGACGTGCGCGTGAAGCTGGTGGCGATCACCAAGGAGATCAACGCGCGCATCGATGCCGAGGTGAAGCGGCTCAATGATGACGCGGTGGCCGCGATGAAGAAGCAGGGCCTCACCGTCGTGAAGGTCGAGTCGGGCCCGTGGGAAAAGGCGGCGATGCGCGCCTGGCCGGCCGTGCGCGGCAAGGTGGTGACTGAGGCGTTCTTCGATCAGGTGGTCAAGCTGCGCGATGAGGCTCGCAAGAGCCGGAAGTAAGCGGCGGACCTGCCATCTCGACTTCAGCGAGCGGGTCCGCTTAGGGTTCGCCCGTTCCAAAGGGGCAGCACCAAGGAGTCGGAGCGACATGAAGCAACTGACCATTTGCACCATCTTCGCGGCCGCGATGTTTACTGCGTGCGCGCCACCCGTCCCCAAGTGCGTCACCTTTGGTGATTGTCAGATCAATCAGGTCTGCGTGATGGGCGAATGCCGCGGTGGTCTGGCGGGCGGCACCGGAGGGTCGAATGGCTCGGGCGGCGGCGTGGGTACCGGTGGCGGCGTCGGCACGGGCGGCGGCGTCGGTACAGGTGGCGCCATGGGCACGGGAGGCGGCGTCGGCACGGGCGGCGGCAGCACCGGCACGGGCGGCGGCGGTTTGATCGAGCCCGATGCAGGCCCGAACCCCGACTACGACGGCGGCTGCGGCCCCCCGATGCCCGGCAACCCCACCATCCGAAGGCTCTGCGCCCCCGCCACCACGAGCGAGTGTGACAACAGCACCGACTCGGCCCTCAGCAGCGGCGCGGTGCCCGCTTCACGGCTCAACGGCCAGCAAGGCAACGGCTTCGACGACGACTGCGACGGCGTGGTCGACGAAGGCTGCTTCTGCCCCGCGAACGGCGTGACCAAAGACTGCTACCTCGTGCCCGCCACCCAGGTCAGCGCCGTGAGCGGCCTGCCGGTCGGCTGGTGCACCAACAACGCGAAGGGCAGCCTCGACTGTGCGGGCGGAGAGCTCGCCACCTGGTCGGGCGTGTGCCGCGGCGCGCAGCCCCCTGCGTTGACCGATTCCTGCGCCGCGGGCGACTACAACTGCGACGGCCTCTCGGGGAACAACGCGGCCGAAGGCTGCATGTGCACCAACAATGTGCAGTGCCCGAGCAACATCATCACGCTCGCGCCCTACCCCACGCCCACGGCGATCCCCATCGTGGACGGCTCGCAGTGGATCACCGACGCCGCCGCGCGTGGCCGCACCACCAACTGGGCCTGGACGGTGCTCGGTGGTGACTGCGACAACGTGCTGCCCAACCCCACCTTCGCGATCTACAGCTCGACCAACTCCACCACCTCTGGCGCCCGCAGAGGCACCCGCACCGGCGTGCGGCTCGACGCCACGCAGACCCCCGCGCGCTACGTCACCCAGGCCGGCAGCCCGCTCATCGCCATGCGCGCGACCGGGTACGGCAACGGCGTGGCGGGCGGCCAGGTGTTCCCCGCGTTCGGCTTGTCGGGCGACTACATCGTGCAGGGCGAGTTCACCCTCGATGGCGAGACCTTCAGTTGCACCCAGAAGGTCCAGGTGCGGGCGCCGGGCATTCGCGCCGAACTCTGTTGGGACACGGTGGGCGGCCAGGGCAGCGGCGGCAACGACATCGATCTCCACTTCGCGCGCCTGCAGGGCACCACCTGCACCACGCACGGCTGGAACACGACCTGTATGAACGCCAACGGCTCGGTCGAAGACTGCTACTGGGCCGGCCCCTCCCGCTGCACGAACGGCGCGACCGACCCCGGTTGGGGCTACACCGACTCGGCGACGACGGCGTGCCGCGGCTGGTCGAGCCGGCGCACCTCGTCGTGCACCAACCCGCGCCTCGACAAAGACAACGTCAACTGTGACCGCAGCTCGACCGATCCCACCAGCGGGGCCTTCTGCGGCCCGGAGAACATCAACCTCGACAACCCGGTCAACAACGACACCTTCGTGGTCGGCGTGAACCACTACGGCAACACCTCGGGCACCTCGAACGCGAAGCCCCACGTGAACCTGTACTGCAACGGCGAGCGCGTGGTGTCGGTCGGCTACAACCCGGCGACCGGGCAGACCGCCTTCCCGTTGCTCAACACGCAGGGCAGCGACGCGACCGGCGACTTCTGGACGGTGGCCACCATCAGGGCGAACGTGGCGGGCGGCAACCTGACCTCGTGCACCGTCACCACCGTGCCCTCGCGCATGGCGAACCCCACGCGTGACGGCCCGGGCACCCCTGGCAACGACATCTGCGTCGACAACACGTACGCGACGAAGAACTTCGTCGACAACGGCACGGGCCAGGGGCTCACCCAGGGCGCGAAGCCGGTCACGGCGATTCAGTGGTGCAAACACTGAGCACGCTGTCGCTGCGTGGTATCGCCAAACGGTTCGGCGAAGCGACCATTCTCGAGGGGCTGTCGGTAGAGATCCCCCTCACGGGGATCACCTTCATCGTCGGCACCTCGGGCAGTGGAAAGTCGGTGTTGTGCCGGCTCGCGGTGGGGTTGCTCAAGCCCGATGCGGGTGAAGTGCACTTCTTCGATCAACGCGTCGACACCCTGCCTGAGCGCAAGCTGCGTGAGCTGCGGGCCCGGGCGCCCTACCTGGTGCAGGGGCCTGCGCTGCTCGACTGGTTGACCTTGTTCGACAACGTGGCGCTGGCCGACCCGAAGTCTCGCGAAGACGGCCGGGCGGAAGACGCGATGAAGCGCCTGGGGTTGATGGACTTCGCCTCGAGAAAACCGCCCGAGGTGGGGCCGGGCCTTCGCAAGCGGGCGGCCATCGCGCGCGCCCTGGTGCTCGAGCCCGAGGTGCTCCTGCTCGACGAGCCCACCACCGGCCTCGATCGGGAAGCCGCGGGGCAGGTCAACGATGCGCTGGCCCTCGTGCGTGAACAGGGCTTAGGAGTCGCCCTGGTGTCACACGACTACGACGCGCTCGGAAAGCTCGCGGACAGGGTCGTTCAGGTGAAGGATCGAAAGGTCGGGTACTGCGGCCCTGCGAAGGACTTCCCGAGAGAGAGATGAAATGGACGAGAGTCGGCTCGAACTCAAGGTAGGCGCGCTGGTGCTGGCGGCGGTGCTCGGCGCCTTCACGCTGTTGGTGCTGATGGGAGAGCTCTCCTTCGGCGGCGCGCGAAAGATCACGGTCGACTTCTCGCACACGGGCAACGTGGTGAAGAACGCGCCGGTGAAGCTGGGCGGCGTGGTGGTGGGCAAGGTCGAGGAGGTCGAGCTGCTCGCCTCGCGCCGTGACGATCACGGTGACCCGCTGCCGGTGAAGATGACGCTGGGCCTCTCCAAAGAAGCGGCCGAGTCGTTGCGCACAGACACGATGGTGACCGTCTCGAGCGTCGGCCCATTGGGTGAGTCGTACCTCGAGGTCTCGTCGGGCTCCGCGAAGGATGCGCACGACCCCAAGGCGTCGATTCGCGGCATCGATTCTCCGCGCATCGACCTGGTGTCGAACCGGTTGGCGAAGTTTCTCGAGGCCGCGTCTGGGGTGCTGGAGAACGATCCCGAGGCGCTCACCAAGCTGGTGCGCGGCGTGGGTGGGCTCACCACCACCATCGACGGCGTGGTCACCGAGAACCGCGAGGAGTTCAGGACGCTGGCGCAGCAGCTGTCGGTGGCCGCGGCGGATCTGCGGGTGCTCGCGGCGACCGCGCGCCGTCAGATGGAGCCCGGTGGAAAAGCCAACGCGCTCATCGATGACGCAGCGGCGACGGCGAAGGTCGCGCGGGCCGATTTTCCGGAGCTCTCCAAGCAGGCCTCGATCGCGCTGGGTGGACTGGCTCGCGTGTCGGGTCCCTTGACTGAAGAAGACGGCCGGAGGCTCAAGTCGATGATCGCGAAGTACGAGGCTGCGGGTGAGAAGGTCGATGCGCTCGCCTCACGAGCTGATCGGGTGCTCGCGAAGCTGGAGGAAGGTGAAGGCAGCCTCGGCGCGGCGATGAAGGACAAGGCCGTGTACGACGAGCTCAAGAGCCTGCTCACGGATGTTCGAAAGAACCCGTGGAAGCTGCTCTGGAAAGACTGACTTCACAATTCGTGCACCTGGCCTCGCGCAGGCGGGTCACGGTGCCATGAAACATTCGTTCGTATTGGTGATGGTGGTCGCCTCCCTGGCCTCGGCAGCGCCGCGAACGGTGGAAGGCTTGATGAGCAAGTTCGACGCCGGGCTCGCCGCCAAGTCGTACCTGCCCACGGGGGATGGCTGGGCGAAGTTCAGCGCTGAAGGTGGCAAGAAGAAGCTGACCTTCGAGGCGAAGAAAGGCCGCTGCTACAAGCTGGTGGTGCTGGCCGACCTCGACGATCAAGGCGTGGTGAACAACGACACCCACGCCCGCTGGGGGCCGCTCGAGTTCCAGAAAGTCAAAGGCGAGCGCAAGTTGATGGATGGCGATGCGCTCTTCGACCTGGGCTGCACGCTGACCGCGGTCACCTTTCAGACTCCGCTGAGAGAGAAGATGAGCATCGACCTCGAGCTGCGTGCGCTCGAGACCGGCACCCCGAGCTTCACCGCGCGCCTGTATGCGAAAGACGCGGGCGAGGCCGAGGTCAACGCGGTCTGGGCCAAGCTCGTGCAGCAAGACGAGATCGATCGAAGGAGTGAGGAAGGCATTCGTGAGCGGTGCGCGAAGTGGCGCGCCCGCTTCGACAGCTGCGTGAAGGGCAAACGGCCCGCTGACTACCTGCGCGGAGCGTCGTGCCGCGACGCCGCTGAACACGAGCGCGCTGGGTACGGGGCGGCGGTCTGCGGAGCGCTCTGACGCCAGCACAACGCTCGCCCCACCGTTCGCCCCCACCGCACCGGTCTCCCCGAGCGAAGTCGAGGGGGCACTTGCGGTGCGAACCGAGGTGATCCCTCGACTCCGCTCGGGATGAACGGTGGTGGCGATCCGTTCCAGCGCACCGGGCGATCCACCCTGGTGCACTCGCGAGCACCCCACCCCGCACATCAACCGCTTAGCCGCTGGCATCACCCCTGCTGAGTGAGTCCCCGACTGCGACGTTCCCGTCGCAGCAACCGGGGAGTTTCAGATGGACGTCCGATTCTGGGGTGTACGTGGCAGCGTGGCGTCGTCTGGTTCAAACGTCGCGAAGATCGGAGGCAACACCTCGTGTCTGGAGCTCGAGAGCCAGGGCCACCGGTTGATCTTCGACGCGGGCACGGGCCTGCGCAGCCTCGGTGACTCGTTGATGAAATCGCCGCCGGTGAAGGCGACGATGCTCTTCTCACACCTGCACTGGGATCATGTGCAGGGTTTCCCGTTCTTCACGCCCGCCTTCATGGCCAGCACCGAGCTGACCCTGTACGGCCCGGGCGCCGACGGTGAGCAGCAACTGCAGTCGGTGCTGCGCAAGCAGATGGATCCGCCGAACTTCCCGGTTCCACTGGCGGCCATGCGCGCGAAGATGGAGTTCCGCTCTGCCCTGCCCGGCCGCGTGATCGAGACGGGCCCCTTTCGCATCACGCCCATCGATCTGCCGCACCCGCAGGGGTGCATCGGGTACCTCGTCGAGGCCGACGGCTGCCGCTTCGCCTACTGCACCGACGTCGAGATGTCGCTCGAGACGCTGCGCAAAGACGTGGGCGACATGCTCACCGGCGTCGACGCGCTGGTGCTCGACGCGCAGTACACCCGCGACGAATACGAGGGCCGCGTAGGGCCGCCGAAGAAGGGCTGGGGGCACTCGACCAACGTCGACACCGCGCGCATCGCGAAGTCGGTCGGCGCGGGCCGGTTGTTCCTCTTTCACCACGACCCCGGTCACGTCGACAGCCAGGTGGAGGACATGGCCGAAGAGGCCCGCCGTTACTTCGCCGCCAGCGAGCCGGCCCGCGAGAACAAGCGCATCACCCTGGGGTGACGGTGCACGCTTTGCCTTGCACCACCGCCCCCTTGGGGCTGGACTCCCTTCTCCTCGAGATGGCGAAGACCAACCGCGAAGATCCGTCTGCTGTCGTGCTGTCCGTCGGCGGGCTCGTGGGCCAGGAGGTCAACCTCGACGAGTTCCTCCACCAGCTCGTCGATCGCATCGCGCGCTCGATGCAGGCCGATCGCGGCACGCTCTACCTGGTCGACTTTTCGCGCCAGGAGATCTTCAGCCGCGCGGCGCACCTGCCTGAGCTCAAGCAGATCAGGCTCAAGCTCGGCCAGGGCGTCGCAGGTCACGTCGCGCAGCAGGGCACGGTGGTGAGCATTCCCGCGGCCCAGGACGAACGACGCTTCAACCCCGACATCGACAAGATGACCGGGTACCGCACGTCTTCGCTGCTCGCCGTGCCGCTGGTCGATTCAGGCGGCACCATCTTCGGCGTGCTCCAGGTGCTCAACCGGCTCGGCGGCGGCATCTTCGGGCCCGATGACGAAAAGAAGCTCAAAGACATCTCGGCGCAGGTGAGCCAGGCGCTTCAGGCGACCTCGCTCTACACCGAGCTGCTGCGCGCGAAGGAGCGGCCGGAGCAGCCCGTCGGGTACTTCTTCAACAAGGTCATCGGCGAGTCGGCGCCCATGCGCGCCATCTACAAGACCATTCAGAAGGCCGCGCAGACCGACGCCACCGTTTTACTGCGAGGGGAATCGGGTACCGGCAAGGAGCTCTTCGCGCGCGCCGTGCACGTGAACAGCCGGCGAAAGGGAAAACCGTTCGTGAAGGTCGACTGCGCGGCGCTGCCGGGGTCGCTCATCGAGAACGAGCTGTTCGGCCACGAGAAGGGCGCGTTCACGGGGGCTGAGGCGCGGCAGCCGGGCAAGTTCGAGGTCGCCACGGGTGGCACCGTGTTCATCGATGAGCTCGGTGAGCTGCCCTTGCCCATGCAGGGGAAGCTGCTGCGCGTGCTGCAGGATCGTGAGTTCGAGCGCGTGGGTGGTACGCAGACCGTGCAGGTCGACGTGCGCATCGTCGCGGCGACGCATCGGGATCTGGCGCTGATGGTGCGCGAGGGGCGGTTTCGCGAAGACCTGTATTACCGAATCAAGGTGGTCGAGCTCGGTTTGCCCCCCCTGCGGGCGCGTGGGCCGGAAGACATCGAGCGGCTCGCGCGTCACTTCATCGCGCAGGCCACCAAACGGCATCACCTGAGCAAGGAACCGCACCTCTCGCTCGAGGCCCTGGAACGGCTCAAGGCGTGGCACTGGCCGGGCAACGTGCGCGAGCTCGAGAACTGCGTCGAGAGCGCGGTGGTGCTGTGTGAAGGCGAGGTGCTGGCGGAACACCTGCCGCTGCCTGATGCGGGGAAGATGCTGCTGCCCCCGCCGCCTGCGTCACTGGGGAAAGATTCGCCTGTGGCGAGCTTGGCTGACGTCGAACGGCGTCACGTGCTGGCGGTGCTCGATCGCGCGAAGGGCAACCGCACGTTGGCCGCGAAGTGGCTCGACATCGGGCGCAACACCCTCGCGCGAAAGCTCAAAGAGTTCGGAGTGGCCGACCAATGAGCAGGCCAACAGCCCTCCTCCTCCGTTCAGGCCCGCCGGGAAACAGGGAACTGTTTCATGGGGTCGTCTCGACGTTCCATGTTTCACCTCGGTGCTGAAGATGCTCGAGCTCCTGCGCCGCACCAACCCCTTGTGCTCACCCGGCTGGACAGCGGCGGGCCGCCGCGTTGGCGAGCTGCTCTTCTGGCTCCCCCCACGCGCCCGCGTCGAGCTCGAGGGGCTCGAGCACCTGCCGGCAGGCCCTGCGATCTTCGCGCCCAACCACACCCACAAGTTCGACTTCTTCCCCCTGCGCTGCGCGCTGCTCCACCGCGGCGTCCACTTGATGACGTGGATCAAAGCGCGCGACTACCAGCACCCCGCGATGCGCTGGATCCTCGGCAAGGGCGGCAACATCCCGCTCGTCTCGCGCGGCTTCCTCATCGCCTCCGACTTTGCGCAGGTGCACGGCCGCAAGCCCACTGAGGCCGAGTACCGCGCGCTGCGGCTCTACGTCGACGAGGGGCTCGCGGTCGACGCGCACCTGGAGAAAGGGCTGAGCTTCTCGCGCCGGATCGCAGGCGTCGAGGTCGACTTCACCGACGGCTACCGTCAAGCCGTGCGGCGCGCGTATCACGTGCTCATGAACGAGGCCCTTCGCCTCGCGCGCATCGGTCGCGACGCGGGCAGGCACCAGCACATCTACCCGCAGGGAGCGACCTCGCGGCAGCTCACGCCCGGACACCCCGGCGTCATTCAAGCGGCCCTGGCGCTGGGGGTCCCCGTCATTCCGGTCGGCGTGAGCGGTTGCCGCGAAGTCTTCCTGGGCAAGGGCCACCCGCTGACCCGCGGCGGGCGCGTGACGATTCGGCTGGGGCCACCGTTCGAAGTGGTGCGCACCGTGGTGCCCGAAGGCTTTCGGCCCTTTGACCCCGACGAGGAAGACGCGCACCGCGCCGCGCTCCAGGCCCAGAGTGACCGCCTGATGGAGATCATCAACGGCCTGTGCGCGCCCGCCTACCAGTGGGCCGCCGATGCCCACAGTGACGCCAAGCGGGGCGTGGCGCGCTTCTATTCCTGAGGGACCCCTGTTCGCGCGCAAACGCTTTGACCTCGATGCAGCGGTGCTGGCGCGCGGGTTGGGCCTGTGTCTCTGGGCCCCGTCCACCGAGCGCTCGGAGGCGCGCATCGCATCGGCCTGGGCGCCACCGCAAGCCGTCGTCGCCTGCAGCTCGGTGCGCTCTGCGTTCGACCTGCTGCTCTCTTGCGTGCCCTGGAAACCCGGCGCCGAGGTGTTGATGTCGGCCGTCACCATCCCCCACATGGCGCTGCTGGTTCGGCTGCACGGGTTCGTGCCGGTGGCGGTCGACGTGGATCCCCAGACCTTCGCGATGTCGCCGACCGAGCTCGAGCGCGCCGTGACCGAACGCTCGGTAGCCGTGGTGACGGCCCACCTCTTTGGCGCCCGCAACGACAGCGCCGCGATCACCCGTTTCGCCCGAGGCAGGGGCCTGATGGTGATCGAAGACTGCGCCCAGTGTTACGACGGGAAGAGAAGTCAGCGCACCGACTGCGACGTCGAACTCTACAGCTTTGGCACCATCAAGACCGCGACCTGCCTCGGGGGCGCGGTCGCGTTGATCGCTGATCCCGGCTTGCGCGCTGCGGTCGCAAAACGACAAACGAAGTGGCCAGAGCAGGGGCGCCGCGCCTTCGCCTTGAAATTGCTCAAGTACGCGTTGCTGGTGAGCATCTCAGGGCCGCGGCTCTTCGGGTTGTTCACCCGGCTGCTCGATGCGCTGACCGGAGACTACGACCGCGTGCTGCGAAAGCTCACGCGTGGCTATGACGAAGCCGAGCTGTTGCCCAGCCTGCGCCAGCGGCCCTCACGCCCGTTGCTGGGCCTGCTGGCGCACCGGCTCCACACGTACGACGCCGCTCGCATCGAGGGGCGACGCGAGGCGGGTGAGCGCGTGCTCGAGAAGACCCCCTCGTTGGGCGGCCAGAGTGCTTCTCGCACGCACTGGCTGTTCCCGGTGCAGTCGGCCGATCCGCCCGGCCTCGTGAGGTACCTGCGGCGCGCTGGCTACGACGCGACGAGCGGGGCCTCGACGTTGGTCTCCATCGATGCAAAGGCGACGCGCGCCACCCTCGCCATGCAGGCGGTCGTCTACCTTCCGGTGTACGCCGAGGTCCCCAGGGAGAAGCTCGCCGAGCTGGCGCGGCTGGTGGAAGCGCACGCCATGCGGGGGCCGACCACCTCACCGATTTGACCTCTGGGTGGGCGGCGCTACCTGATTTTCTGCTCGGGCCGCTGACCGACCAGGCCATCGACGGTCAGGTTGTCGAACCGGCAGACATGATTGCGGCAACCCAGCGCGACCTTGCCCACCTGCCCTGCCAACCCGGGCAACACCTGCCGCGTGACCCGCGTGCCGTTCATGAACGCTTCGGCATTCACGTCGCCATTCTTGAGGGCGGTCAGCTTGAGTCGCAGCCTGAACTTGCCCGTGGGCACCCGCACCGGATCAGCCTGAAGCTGCTGCAAGTCGACCGCTGAGTTCCCATCTTCGACGTGGCCGTCTTTCCCGAAGTACCGCCACCCGATGCGCATGTCGGTGCCGGGGATCGCGAAGACGCTGACCTGCAGATCATTGATGCGAAACGCGAGCTCGGCGAAGTGCGAGTTCGCCTGCAGATCCACCGGGGGGAACTGGGCGGGCAACGGCTCTATCTGCACGTCGACGGCGGCCTCGAACCTGTCCGCCAGGTAGTACCGCTTGGCCAGGTACGCGCGCGGCACCAGCACGTCGTGCTGCATCGGCCCGCCGTACTGCAGGGCCGACAACGAGCCACCCTCCACCGTCCACATGCCGGAGTGCAGGTTGAGCTGCTCGCCCTCGGTCACCGGCTCGAAGCCCAGCGTGAAGCTGCCCCCATCGGTCGCGATGCTGGAGAACAGCTCTTCATCATCACTGTCGTGGTACCAGGCCGGCGCCGACGACGGCAACGGCGTGGCGCTCGCAGGTGGCCAGAGCTTGAGCACCACCGCAAACAGCAACAAAGCCCCCAGCACGAACACGCCGGCTTTCCACCCCGCTGCGGGTCCCTGAATGAACGAGGCGGCCTTCGACTGCGGGCTGAGCGAAGCGGTCGGCGGCAGCGCGGTCGCGGGCGTCGGCCCACCACTCTGCGGCACGGCCTGCTCCAGCGCCTCGGCCACCACGTTGGCGCGCGGCGGCCGGGCGTCGGGCTCGGTCTCCAGCAGCGCCCCGATGATCTCGTCGAGGCGCGGGTCGAGGCCGGGCACCTTCACCGAGGGCAGCTTGAAGCGCCCCATCGGCACCTCACCGGTGAACATCTCGTAGAGCAGCACGCCCAGCGAATACAGATCGGCCCGGTGATCGACGTTCTTCGCGTCGCGGCGCTGCTCGGGCGCCATGTAATTCACCGTGCCCATCGCCACGGCGGTCGCGGTCAACGCGATGTCGCGCTCGTTGCCCTTCATGCCCGCAAGCCCGAAGTCGGCGATCTTCACGTGGCCGCGCGCGTCGATGAGAATATTCTCGGGCTTCAGATCGCGGTGAACGATCTTCATCTCGTGCGCGTAGTCGATGGCGCGCGCGATCTGCGTGCCGATGCGCGCGGCGTCTTTCACCGGCAGGCGCCCCGACGCCATCATCTCGCGCAGGTTGATGCCCGGCACCAGCTCCATCGCGAAGTAGTAGTGATCTCCCGCCTGGCCACGATCGATGATCTGCACCACGCCCGGGTGGGAGAGCGAGGCGAGCGCCTGCGCCTCTTTGTCGAAGCGCGCCACGAACTCGGGGTCTTTGGCGAAGCGCGGCGGCAACAACTTCACCGCCACCAGCCGGCCCAACGACGTTTGCCGGGCGCGCCACACCTCGCCCATGCCGCCCTTGCCCAGCAGCTCAACCAGCTCGTAGCCCGGCACCTTCGCGCCCGTGGGCACGCTGGTGACCTCGTCGTCATCGAAGGGCGTCTGCAGGTGCGGCCCCTCGACTTCGCTCGGGACAGGCTTGCTGCTGGCGAAGGTCTTGTCGAGACCACCCTGCTCGCCCGCTGCCGGGTGCGCGTTGAGGGTCTGCAGCTCGGTCTTCGGGCCGACCGTCTTCACGTCACTGCGTTTGACCTCGAAGCGGATGCCGCAGGTGCAGACGACCTGTTGGCCCGATACGTACACGCCGACGTCGTGAAGCTTCCCGCAGTTGGGGCACGATTGCGCGATGACGCTCCGCGAGGAACGTGCGTCGGTCATCACGCGCCCGTGTAATCGAGAACGCGAAAGGCGGGCACGCCCTTCTCTTTGCCCTTGACCTGCAGCACGGAGACGGCTTCCACCTTGAACCCGGGCCCTGCGCGCTTGACCGTGACGTCGCTGGCCAGCACCTCGCCACCCTTGGCAAGGCCACACAGGCGCGAGGCGATGTTGACGGAGTCGCCGATCGCCGTGAACTCGTGGCGCTCGTTGCTGCCGATGTAGCCGACGACGGCCTGGCCGGTGTTCACGCCGATGCCCACCTCGATCGCCTTCTTGCCGACGGCCTCACGCGCGTCGTTCATCGCCTTGATCTCGTCGAGCATCTCGAGGGCGCACTTGAGCGCACGGGCGGCATCGTCGGAGTGCGTGATCGGAGGGCCCCACGTCGCCATGACGCAGTCGCCGATGAACTTGTCGAGGTTCCCCTCGTGCGTAAAAATGCAGTTCGCCATCGCGGTGAAGAAGGTGTTCAACATCGCGACGGTTTCTTGCGGGCTGTCGGCCTCGGCCATCGAGGTGAAGCCGCGAATGTCGGCGAAGATGCAGCTCACTTCAGCCAGCCGCCCCACCCGCAGCAGCTCGACCTTGCCCGACACCACCGCCTCGGCGACGGCCGGCGCGAGGAAACGAGACAGCTCGGCGCGGGTGACGACTTCTTGTTCAATCTTCCGCGCGAGCTCGGAGTTCTCCAGCGCGATCGCCGCCTGAGAGGCGATGCCCGAGAGCACCTTCAAATCTTTTTCCGAGAACGCGTTGGTGCGCTCGCGGGTGTCGCAGAACAACACGCCGCGCAGCACGCCCTTGCTCAGCAGCGGCACGGCCATGGCAGAGCGAATGCCCTGCGCCACGATGGATTCAGACGACGAGAAGCGGCTGTCGAGGATCGCGTCGGCGGTGAGCACCGCGCTGCGGGTCTCGGTCACGCGTTTGAGCACCGTGTCGGAGACCACCACCTCGGCAGAGTCTTGCTTGCGGCGAAGCACGGCCTGAGGGGAGAGCGTGCCCTCTTCGCTGGCGAGGAAGACCACCCCGTTGTCGGCCGCCAGCAACTGAAAGGCGACCTTCAAGATCTTGTCGAGCAGGCTCTTGAGATCGCGCTCCATGCCGACCAGGCGATGGAACTCGTTGGCGATGCGCAGCTTCTCGTAGTCCTGCTTGAGCGCCTCGAGGTCGTTCATCTTGTCGGCAGGGCGGAACTCCGCCGACTCCATCTGCGCGACCGTGGCGAGGAAGGCCGGCATCGACTGCGCCGACGCGACGACCGTGACACCTGCAGAGGTGGTGTGGCCTGCCTCACCGCCGCCGTCGTGGAAGACCAGCCTGCTGTTGCCCAGCGCGATCTCGTCGCCGTCGCGCAGCCGCAGCTCGCGCACCTTGCGACCATTGACGAAGGTGCCGTTGCTCGAGTTCAGATCGCGCAGCAGGTAATTGCCGCCCACCTTCTCGACGATGCAGTGCTCTTTCGAGACCTCGCGATCGACCAGGCGCAGGGTGTTGTTGGGATGGCGCCCCATCGACGTGCGATCGGAGAGCGGAAACTCTCCGACCTTGCCGTCGGCAAAGCGGCCAGAGAGGCGCGGACCTTTCAACTGACCCGGTGCGAACACCTGGCCAGGACGAGGCTGAGATCCCGTCCCAGCGACATCAGTGAGCGGAATGGGTTGGTTGCTCAAAGCGGGGCGGACGCTAGCAAGAGAAACCTGGGGTGACATCAATGCTGGCACCCGTCGGGATCGCAAAACCCCCAACGAAATGTCCTGCTCCCCGCTGCACCGGCCCTTCGGCGCGGCTACTTCTTCCCAGATGCTTCGCTCCGCACAGCAGAAAGTTCCCCCACGCCCCGCTTCCCGCCGTGTAACCTCGCGGAAACAGAAGACGCCAAATCTCCCTCCGCCCCCTTCCCCCCCGACCGAGGAGGAACGCCGGGTGGCGCTGACCGAACGTCACGCGGCGCTGCGCCATCACCTCTGGCCCACCTCGAGCTCGATCCTCACCCAGGTCGACGACGTGACCATTCACTGCGGGTCGGTCACCCGGGGGCGGCCTCACTGGCACCTGCTGACCGAGGGGCTCACGTCGCGGGGCTACGAGCTGTCTGCGCGGGTCCAAAAAGAGAAAGACGAGCTCGCCCCGCCGCCGTGGGCGGTGCACCTGCTTTCCACGCTGATCGCGCGCGCCAAAGAAGGCCAGCTCTCGGCCGACACCAACCAGGTGATGGTGCTCGCCCAGGGTGTGGCGCCGGGCACCGACTCTGAGCTGTTCGGGGTGGTGTTCACCGCCGATCCTGAAGCGCCCTCACTGGCGACCGCGCACGATCACCTGCCCATTCTGCTTGCGGTGCCGGTGACCCGTGATGAAGCCCGCGCGGTGCGGGAGTGGTCGCCGCCCGCGCTGGTCGAAGTGCTCGGCAAGGTCGACCCGCTGTTGATCACGTTGCTCGACCGGCCGTCTCTGCTGCAGTCACCGCGCGCCCGCATTCTGATCGAACAGCGCATGGAAAAAGAGGGCAGCAGCCTTTCCACCATGACGGCGAGCACCAGCCACGCGTCGAAGACGGGCGAGGTCGTCACGTGGAAGCTGTCCGTCGACGGGGTCGACACCCTGTGCAGCCTGCTCAAGGGCCGCATCGCGCATCAGCGCTCGTTCAGCGTGGTGTCGGGGGCCAGCCGCGTCGAGGTGGTCAACGGCGATCCCACCCTGGCGGAGTTCAGCAAACGCGCTCTGACCTTGAAGCTGACCCTGGTGACCGCGCGGCAGGTTCGTTCGCTGCTCAAAAGTAAACCTGGCAACTACACCTTCGAACAGCTGCCCAACTTCGTGCTCACGGTCGTCTGAGCGTGCTAGGGCAGTCGTGAAATGAAGATCAAGCAGAAGCCCGAGGACTTCTCCGTCAAGGAGTCGTACCACTTCGACGAAGTCGAGACGGGCACGTTCCGCGTGTACCTGATGGACAAGCAGAAGCTGTCCACCTTCGAGGCGATCGCGCGCATTCAGCAGCAGTTCGGGCTCTCACCGGGCTCGATCAGCTATTGCGGCCTGAAGGACAAACAGGGCCGTACCGAGCAGATCATCGCGGTCAAGGGCATCGACATCGATCTGCAGGATGAGGATCTGCGCCTCAAGTACCTGGGCCGCACCGACAAGGCCCTCTCCTCCAAGAACACCAACAGCAACCGCTTCGCTGTCACGGTGCGCCAGCTCCAGACCCGTGAGCTGAGTGAGGTCGCCATCGCCGCGACCGAAGTGCAGCGCCTGGGCGTGGTGAACTACTTCGACAGCCAGCGCTTCGGCTCGCTCAAACATGGCCAGGGCTTCATCGCCAAAGATCTCATTCGTGGCGACTTCGAGGCGGCGCTCCACAACTACCTCGCCAAGCCCTCGCCGCTCGATCGCACCGACGACGGCAAGGTCAAGCAATTCTGGGCCGCCAACTGGGGCGATTGGACCGCCAAGGTTCCCTTCGAGGCCGGGCGAAAATACTTCCGCATCATCAAGGCGCTGCGCGACGAGCCGAACGACTTCGTCAACGCGTTCATCCAGATCGACTCTGATTACCGCGCGCTGTTGTTGTTCACCTATCAGTCGTACCTGTGGAACGAGGGCGTGCGGCGCTTGCTGCAGCTGGTCTTTCCCCGAGAGCACCTGTTCCCCATGCCGTACCAGGCGGGCACGCTGCTCCACCACACCGACGCCACGCCCGACGTGATGGCGTACATCAAGAACCGCACGTTCCCCCTGCTGGCGCCCAACAGCCACTTCACCGATCCCAAGGTGGAAGAGGCCGTGAAGTGGGTGCTCACCAAGGAGAAGCTCAAGCTCGAAGACCTGCGCATCGAGGAGCAGCCCAAGCTGCTGTTCTTCAAGCACGAAGAGCGCCCGGTGCTGGTGAACCCCGCGAAGCTGGTGATCGGCAAGCCGCGCCCCGACGAGCTCAACCGCGGCTTCATCAAAGTGAACATCGCCTTCACCCTGCCGCCCGGCAGCTACGCCACCCTGGTGGTCAAGCGCCTGTTCCACTTCGGCGTGCAGAAGGAGAGCCCGGAAGACGTCGCTCCGCGGCCGTACTCGGACTACCCGCAGAGCTCCGCCAATCCAGGAGGCACGCCCGTCGAGGCGAAACCCGCAGACGCCAAGCCCGGAGCGGCCAAGGCTGGATCGCCCGCAAGGAAGGCCGGTGGCGCAGCGCCCGCCCCTGCTGCTCCAGCCGCCCGCCCGACCCGGCAGGCCTCGCGTTCACGCGTCGACCACAAGAGCGGCGAAGAGAAGAAGAACCCGCCGCCCGTGGTGGTAGCGCCCGTTCAAGAGCGCCCCAGGGGCTTCCTGGCCCAGCAGCGTGACGCCAAGAAGCTCAAGGCTTCCCGCCGCATGGAGAACACAAAGCGCTGATGTTGCTGGGTTGGTGATGAACGGGGGGCCGTCGAAGGTGAGACGGCAATGGATCTGCAAAGACCTCCGTATTGCTGGACGTGCTCGCGATGAACGTCCTCCCCCCGCTGTCCTCGATGTCGTTGGGCCTCATGGCCACCGAACCGGCACACCCGTGGGTCGATGATGTGCGCCGCGCCCGCCGCGGTGACTCGAACGCGTTCGCCGCGTTGGTGAAGTCGGTGCAGCGCCAGGTCTACGGCCTGTGCCTGCGCCTGCTGCGCGTCGAAGCCGAAGCTGCCGAAGTCGCGCAAGAGACCTTTCTGCGCGCGTACCAGAACCTCGATCGCTACGACGACGCACGCCCGTTCGATCTCTGGGTGCTCACGATCGCGCGCAACCAGTGCCTCGATCTGTTGCGCCGCCGCACGAAGATGAAGACCGACGACGTCGAGGATCACGCCCACGTGCTGAGCTCGGGTGAGCCCACGCTCGAAGAAGGCGCCATCGCCAAGCAGGAGCGCAAGTCGCTCGAAGACGCGATGAACACCCTCTCGGTGGACGACCGTGAAGTGCTCGCGCTCTATTACGTGCAGAAGCGCACCACGAAGGAGATCGCCGAGGTGATGGGTGTCGCCCCCGGCACGATCATGGCGCGGCTGTTTCGCGCCCGAGAGAAGCTGCGCAACAAGATGACGGCGGCCGATGAGCCCAAGGGAGCTGCGTGATGAGTGAGATCAACGACCCCGAGCTGGAAGCGCTGCTCGCGCAGCTCGCCCCCACTGAGGCCGAGCGCGTGTTTCTGCTCGAGGAGCACCGCCAGCTCGAAAAAGACCTGCTGCGCCTGGCTGACCCGCTGCCGCCCCCCGACTTCCTCGCCAACGTGATGTCGCGCGTCGCCGAGGCCCCTGCCCGCCCCCTCTCTCGCGCCGATGTCTGGTCGGCCGTGGCCATCGTCGGCGTCACCATGTCGCTGGCGGTGCTCGCCTTGCTGGTCAGCGGCGGGGTCACCGGGGGTTTCGGGCTCGCGCTCGCCTCGATGGTGGTCAAGCTGCGTGAAGGCCTGGTCGCCTCGGGGAGCGCGTTGCTCGCCTTGTGGACCACCGCGGCGCTGCCCACCGTCGTGGGTCTCTCCTTGCTGCTCGCTGCGACGCTCACCGCGTTCCGGCGCCTGGTTCAGCCTGCACCTGTGAAGGCGGTGTCGTGATGATGATTTCTCTGATGACAGCAGTGGTGCTGGCCGCGACCCCGGTCTCGATGGAGTTCGACGGCACCTTGAAGGACGGGCTCAAGCAGCTCGCCAAGAAGAGCGGCCTCAACCTCGTGGTGATTGGCGAGCTCGACGAGAAGGTGAACCTCAACTTCCCCGGCGTGAACGGCGAAGAGGCGCTCGAGACCATCGCGCAGGCCTACGGCCTCGAGGTCACCCGGGCGGGCAAGGCCGCTGACGGCAAGATGTGGGTCATTCGCCGCGCGGCCTCTCCAGCGGTCGCGGTGGTGCCACCGGTGCCGGTGGTGGCGCTCAACGGTGTTTCTCCCGAGAGCGCGCGCAAGGCGGCCGAGCAGGCCCGCGAGGCCGCTGACCGAATGCGTGAGCAGGCAGACCAGATGCGCCAGAAGGCCGATGCAATGGGCGGCACAAAAGAAGAGCTGCGTGAAAAGGCCCGCGAGCAGGCCGACGTGATGCGCGAAAAGGCCGACGCGATGCGCGAGCAGGCCGATCAGATGCGCGAAGCGGTTGAAGGCGCCAAGGAGCAGGCGCGCGAGGCGGTGCAGGAAGCCCGGGAGCAGGCGCGTGAACAGGTCCAGGAAGCAGCCGAAGCCGCCCGGGAGCAGGCCGAAGCGACGCGTGAGCAGGGTCAGGCGCAGGCAGACCTCTCCCAGGCCCAGGCTGAGCTCGAGCGTCACCGGGTGAGCACGGGCGGGCCGGTCACCGTCGAGAAGGGTTCTCGCGTCGATACCGCGGTCGCCTACGGCGGGCCGGTGATCGTCGAAGAAGACGCGGTGGTCGAAGGTGACGCGGTGGCCTTCGGTGGTGACGTGGTGCTCAAGAAGGGCGCCGTCGTCGAGGGCGACGCGGTGGCTTTCGGCGGCAACGTGGTGCGAGAAGAAGGCGCTGCGGTGCACGGCGAGTCGGTCTCCATGGGCGGCGCCGGCATCGGCACTGCCGTGGCTCGCAACGTGGTGAAGACCCAGCGCTCGCAGCGGGTCAACGACGCGGAAGACGGCGATGCCGATTCGCACAGCGGGTTCGGCCGTGGGGTCGCCGCGTTCCTGCTTCAGTTCGCCGTGTTCTTCGGCCTGGGCTTCGTGTTGATGATGTTCGCTCCGCAGCGCATGAAGGCGCTCGAGGCCACCATTCGCGCTGAGCCGGGCAAGAACGGGCTGGCTGGTTTTCTCGGGTTGCTGACGGCCATTCCGCTCACCTTGATGCTGGTGGTGACGTTGGTCGGTATTCCGGTGGCGATGATGATGTGGATCGCGCTGGCGATGTTCGTGCCGGTCGGTGTCGCGGTGGTGGCGAACACGCTGGGCGCTCGTCTGCCCACGGGCAAGCTGCGCAAGACCCAGGCGCTGGTGCTCGCGGTCGGCCTGCTGGTGCTGCTGCTCATCGGTCAGATTCCCGTGCTGGGGCCGATGGTGCTCGCGGTGTCGATGTTCATCTCGCTGGGCGCCATCATTCGCACCCGGTTTGGTCAGGGCCCGCGCAGCACGCCGATGCTCGACCCGATGCACACCGCGCCGCGCATCTGACTGAACTCGAAGTGAAGTCCCGCGGACTGGAGCGGTCGCTGAAGCGCAGCCCGAAACTACGACGGGCTCGTGCAGATCTCGACGGTGAGGTGATCGACCGGCACCGCGCCGAGCACCACCTGCTTGTATTCCTCGAGCGGCCGGGGCGCGGCCGACGCCACCGAGACCATGCACACCAGCTGCTTGGGCCCCACGCGCCACAGGTGAAGATCCATCACCCTGGTGCCCACCACGCCTTCGAGCGCGGCGATCACCTTCTCGCGCTGTTTCCTGGACGGATCGAGATCGATCAACTGCCGCCCGCACTCCCGAATGAGCCCGGCGCCCCACTTGAGAATCACCAAGGCGCCGAAGACCGCGACCACGGGGTCGACCCACGCCCAGTTCAGGTAGCGGCCTGTGAGCAACGCGACGATCGCCAGCACCGAGGTCAACGCATCGGCCACTACGTGCAGATAGGCCGCGCGCAGGTTGTGATCGTGGTGGTGATCGTGATCGCCCGCGCCGTCATCATGCGAGTGAGCGTGATCGTGCGGCACGTCGAGCAACCACGCCGACAGCAGGTTCACCACCAGGCCCAGCACCGCCACCGGGAAGGCCTCGGCAAATCGAACGGTCTCCGGGTTGATCATGCGACTGACCGACTCGACGATCACGCCGACCGCCACCGCGATCAGCAGCCCTGCGCTGGTGTAGCCAGCGAGCGCGTAGACCTTGCCGGTGCCGAAGGCGAACTCAGTCTGGCCCGCGCGGGTGCGGGCGTACCAATACGCGAGCGCGCTGATGCCCAGCGCCCCGACGTGCGTGCCCATGTGCCAACCGTCGGCGAGCAGCGCCAGCGAGTGAGTCCACCACCCGGCCAGCAGCTCGATCACCATCATCACCGCGGTCAGCGCCACCACGACGCGCGTGCGGGTCTCTCCTTGGGTGACGACGGGCGGCGCGTGCACCGCGCACTGACCGACCGCGTTGGCGTCAGGCGCAGTCGTCACACTTGCCTCGCAGCTGAATCTCGACCTTCTGCTTCGAGAGCGATCTCGGCACGCCCTTGCCGGTCTTCACCGACAGCGTCACCTCAGGCAGGCAGGCCACGGTGCCGCAGTCGACGCAGGTAAAATGCGGGTGGCGCATGCTCTCGCCTTCGCCGCGTTTGAGCTCGAAGCGCCAGACGTGATCACCCAGGTCCGTTCGCTGCACCAGGCCCGCTTCGGTGAGGTCGACCAGGTTGCGATAGACCGTGGTGCGATCCATGCCCTCTTCGGCGAGCGTGTCGACCAGCTCTCCGTGAGAGATCGGCGTGGTGGCGACCAGCAAGCGCCGGAGCACGGCGATGCGGGGCGCAGTGCTGCGCAGGCCGACTCCGCGGATGGTCGATTTGAGCTGCTCCAGCGAAGGAGGACTCGAGGTCATCGTTGCTATTGCCATTGCATTTGCAATCGTAGCAACTCTTGCCCCGGTGCGTGGCTATTCCGCCCCCATGAATGGATAGCCGAGGGTGGTGGGCGGCACGAAGGTCTCCTTGATGGTGCGGGGGCTGGTCCACCGCAGGAGGTTCCAGGGCGAGCCGGCCTTGTCGTTGGTGCCTGAGCCGCGGCTGCCACCGAAGGGTTGCTGGCCGACCACGGCGCCGGTGCACTTGTCGTTGATGTAGAAGTTGCCCGCTGCGTGCCTCAACGCCGACGACATCTTCACGATCGCATGGCAGTCGCGGGCGAAGACGGCGCCCGTGAGCGCGTAGGCGGTGGCCTGGTCGCACTCCTTGAGCGCCTCGTCGAGCTGTTCGTCGGGGTAGACGAACACGGTCACCAACGGCCCGAAGATCTCTTCGGTCATCAGCGCGTGGCGCGGGTTCTTGACCTGCACCAGGGTCGGCCGCACGTACCAGCCGACGGCGCGATCCGAAGTGCCGCCCGTGAGGATCTTCGCGTCGTTCGCTTTGGCCATCTCGATGTAGCGGCCGATCTTGATGAAGCTGCGATCGTCGATCACCGCCGACATGAAGTTCCGGAAGTCGGTGGGCGGGCCCATGGTGATGCCTTCGATCATCGGCACCAGGCGCTCGCGCAAGGCGGGCCAGACCGACGAGGCCACGTACACGCGCGAGCACGCGCTGCACTTCTGGCCCTGAAACTCGAACCCACCCCGCGCGATCGCCACGGCCACCGCGTCGAGATCGTCGGCAGCGCTGGGGTGCACGAAGATGAAGTCTTTGCCCCCGGTCTCTCCGACGATGCGCGGGTACTGGCGGTAGCGCGGCATGTTGTCGCCCACCGTCTTCCACATGGAATTAAAGGTGTTGGTCGAGCCGGTGAAGTGCAGCCCGCCGAAGTCGGGGTGGGCCATCGCGGTGCTGCCGATCGGCTGCCCGGGCCCGGGGAGAAAGTTAATCACACCCGGGGGAAGCCCTGCCTCCTGAAGCACCTTCATCAACGTCCACGCGGCGAGGCTGGCGGTCTCGGCGGGTTTGAAGAGCACCGTGTTGCCCATCAAGGCGGGCGCGGCGGCCAGGTTCAACGCGATGGCGGTGAAGTTGAACGGCGCGACCGCGAGCACGAAACCGTCGAGCGGGCGGTAGTCGGTCTGGTTCCACACGCCCGGGCTGGAGATGGGCTGGATGTCGGCCAGTTGCTGCGCGAAGGCGGCGTTGAAGCGGAGGAAGTCGATGCCTTCACACGCCGC
This sequence comes from Archangium sp., assembly GCA_043773025.1. Taxonomy (GTDB): domain Bacteria; phylum Myxococcota; class Myxococcia; order Myxococcales; family Myxococcaceae; genus Archangium_A. Next base: position 26,661 of record JAYVFP010000372.1, on the reverse strand, counting down.
GTCGATCTCGGCCTGGAACGAGGTCTTCGCCTGGCCCCACATGGTCACCGCGTTGATGGTGGCGCGGTACTTGGTGGCGAGCAGCTCAGCTGCCTTGAGCATCACCGCGCTGCGCTCCGACAACGGCAGCTCAGCCCACGCGCGCTTGGCGGACAGACCTGCGGTGATGGCCTGCTCCACGTGCTCCGGCCCCGCCGAGTGAACCGTGGCCAGCACCTTGTGGTGGTCGAAGGGCGAGCGCACCTCGAAGGTCTTGCCGGTGCGGATCTCTTTGCCGCCGATGACCAGCGGGATCTCGACTTGTTCATTGCCTACCCGGGTGAGCGCCGCCTTCAGCTCGGCACGCTCGGTGGAACCGGGGGCGTACTGCTTGATGGGCTCGTTGACCGGCAGCGGGACGCGGGCATTGGCGGTGATCATGAGACTGAGGGTATTGCCAGAGAACTCAGGGCGCTCAAAGTGACAGTTGAGGTAACACCCACCCCATGAATTGGACCGTTCTCGCCCTGCTCTGTGCGACCGGCGCGCTGGCGGCCGAGCCACTCGTGCTCGCCCGGCCTTTTCAGGTGGTGACTCCGAAGAAGATGCCCAAGCCCGTGCCGCTGGTGCTGCTGCTCCATGGGTACGGCTCGACGGCGGCGGCACAAGACGGGTACTTCAAGCTGTCGGCGTTGGTGGAAGAGCGCGGCTTCGTGCTCGCGCTGCCAGATGGTGAAAAGAGCGCGAAGGGGCGACGTTTCTGGAATGCCACCGACGTGTGCTGTGGGTTCGGTGCGGGTGGTGACGACGTCGCGTATCTCGTCGCGGTGATTGACGATCTGCAGGCGCGTTTCCCCATCGATGCGAAGCGCATCTTCGTGATGGGTCACTCCAACGGCGGCTTCATGGCGCATCGGTTGGCGTGTGAGCACAGCGAGCTCATCGCGGGCATCGTGTCGGTCGCGGGGGCCACGTGGGGCGACGCGACGAAGTGCCAGCCGCAGTCACCGGTGAGCGTGCTGCAGGTGCACGGCACGCGCGACGCCACGATCAAGTACGCAGGTGGCGCCCGTCATGGCGGGGTTCACCCGGGCGCAGAAGCCACGCTCAGTTCGTGGGCGGTGAAGAACGGGTGCACCGGTTCGGCGCTCGAGAAGGCGGGGCCCGATCTCGATCTCGTGAGCGATCTTCCGAAGGCAGAGACGCAGCGCGAGGCGATCTCCGGCTGCCCCGCGGGGATCGGCGTCGAGCTCTGGCGTCTTCGTGAGGGCTCGCACGTTCCGAAGTTCAGTCGCACGTGGGCGACAGTGGCCCTCGACTGGCTGATGGCGCACCCGAAGCCCTGATAAGGCGTGGGGCATGAACCGTCTGGCTGCGGCAGTGCTGATCTTCTCCGCGTGCTCTCCTCCGGTTTCGCCCGTCGGGGTCGATGCGGGGCAGGACGGGGGCGTTTCGGTGGAAGACGCGGGCTTCGATGCGGGCGTGCCAGATGCGGGACCGTACGTGGCCAATCCGTTGATCACGGCGCGGCCCTTCAATGCGGTGATCCCCGTGGGGTATGCGCAAGGCACCCCCACTCCATTGGTGGTGTTGCTGCACGGCTACACCGCGACCGGCGCGACTCAAGATGCGTATTTTCATTTGAGTGAGCTCGCTCAGCAGCGAACGTTTCTGCTCGCACTCCCCGACGGAACAGGGCCCGCCGGCCGGAATTTCTGGAACGCGACCGACGCGTGTTGTGCGTTCGGGCAGACCGTCGATGACGTGGCCTACGTGACCGCGCTGATCGACGACCTGAAGGCCCGGTACTCGGTCGACCCCAAGCGGGTCTTCCTGGTGGGTCATTCGAACGGCGGCTTCATGTCGCACCGCATGGCGTGTGATCGCAGCGAGCTCATCGCAGGCATCGTGTCGTTGGCCGGGGCCGTGTGGGCCGACAGCGCGCGCTGCAACCCGACCAGCCCGGTGAACGTGCTGCAGGTGCACGGCACGCTCGACTCGGTCATTCAGTACGCGGGTGGTTCTGCGGTCACAGGTCAGCCGCCCTACCCCGGCGCGGAGACCACGGTGAGCTCATGGGCCTCGAAGAATCGGTGCACGGGCTCGAGGCTCACGTCGATCGGGGGCGATCTCGATCTGGTGACTGATTTGCCGTTCTCCGAGACGCAGCGCGAGTCGTTCACGGGCTGCCCGGATGGCGCGGCGGCTGAGCTGTGGCGCATTCGGGGAGGCAGTCACGTCCCCTCGTTCAATCAAGAGTGGGCGAACACCCTCTACACGTGGCTGATGGCGCACCCGAAGCCCTGAGCCTGGGCTTTGAAGAACGTGGTCTTCGAGGGTGATTGAGGGTTGCTCATCGCGATCAGGCCTCTGGCTTTCGGGCGTGGAGATTCACGCTGCGCGGTGAGTCACTGTTCCGAGCTGGGGCTGGACGAGTGCCGGTTGGGCTCATGGGTGCTTCGCTCTCCGAGACGCCTTTACCGAGTGGGTAGCCTGTCTCGGGCGGCAGGTGGTCTGGGGCAGGTGTTCCCGGCCTGTACTCGAGGAGTACACGCGTGTAGTCCTCGAGTACACGGCCCGGAGACCACCACCGGGGCCGACCGCGTCACATGGAGATCCTCGTCGGCGACGAGAGCCTGCGCGAGTCGACCACGGAGTGATCCAGAACCAGCCACTCTCCCTGGGCTTGAAGCTTCCTCATTTCCCCCAACGACCAGAGCGCAGTACATCAAACTGGTCCCATGCCGCGCTTCAGTCCTGTCGACACCACGGTCACCATCGAGTTGGACGGTGACCAATTACAAGCCCGCGAGGGTGAGCCCGTCGCGTGCGCGATCATCGCCAACGACCAGCTGATCTTCAGCCGCTCGGCGAAGTACCACCGGCCGCGGGGCCCGTTCTGCATGACCGGCGCGTGCGCGCACTGCCTCATGCGCGTCGACGGCATTCCCAACGTCGCCACCTGCCGGGTGAAGGTCAAGGCCGGCATGCGCCTCGAGCGGCAGAACGCCCTGCCCGACGCGCGCATCGATCTCCTGCGCGCCAACGACTTCATCTTCCGCGACTGGTTCAACCACCACGAGTTCATGGCGGGGTGGCCCATCGCCGAGCACGTGCTGCTGAAGATCGCCCGGCAGCTCTCAGGCCTGGGGGTGCTTCCTGAAAAACCGGCAGAACACCGGCAGCCCGCGATCATCGAAGAGCACGAGCTCGTCGTCGTCGGCGCTGGTGCGGCGGGCCTTGCGGCGGTGCGCCAGCTCACCACCCGGGGCGTGCCGCACGTGTTGTTCGAAAGAGATCCCCACGTCGGCGGCCGGCTGACCTGTGGCGCTGAGAAAGGCCAACCCGCACCGTGGAACGCACCCGCCCGCGTCGGCGCAGAGGTCGTGGGTCTCTTCGCTGATGACGTCAAACCATTCCTCGCGGTCGTCGAGAACGAGCGGCTGCACCTCGTCTTCTACCGGCGGCTGCTCCTGACCGTCGGCGGTCACGCGATGTTGCCCACGTTCCCCAACAACGATCTCCCGGGCGTGATGGCGGGCCGCGCCGTCTCGACGATGATCCGGCGGCACGGCGTGCTCCCCGGAAGACGCGTGGCCTGCGTAGGTGAAATCGATGAAGCGCGTTCACTGGCTGAGCTCGTCAAAGGCGCCGGCGGAGAAGCAGTCGCCATCGGTGCCGAGGTCGTCCGCGCGCACGGGCTGCGATCAGTCAACGCCGTCACGGTCAAGCCGAACGAGAAGCTCGGCTGCGACATCATCGCGACCTGTGGCCCGCCGAGCCCCGCCTTCGAGCTCGCGCGCTGCGCCGGCGCCGACGTGGTGTGGAATCCATCGTCACGCTGCTTCGTGGTGGTGGCCGACAACCGCGGGCAGACCGCGAACCCGGCGCTCTTCGTGGCAGGTGAAATGCGCGGGCCGATGTCGAGTGCGGCGGCAGCAGAACAAGGCCTCGCGGCAGCCGATGCGTTGGCCGGAGCGACCCGATGAGCAAGTCACTGCTGTGCCCCTGCGAAGACGTCACCTCGAGCGAAGTCGAGCACGCGATCTCCAAGGGCTTCTGCGACATCGAGTCGGTCAAACGCTTCACCGGCTTCGGCACCGGCATGTGCCAGGGCAAACAGTGCCTCAACGCAGTCGCGCGCCTGCTCGAGGAAAAGTCGCCGAAGAAGCCCACGCCTGCGCAGCTGATGCCCTTCACGCCGCGCCCCCCGCTCTTCCCCACCGAGTACGGCTACTGGGCCAGCGCCTCCTTCGACCCTGAGCGCGCTCCTTCGGGGGGCGTTCCTTCGGGCATCGAGCTGGGGCCCGACGCGCTCCGACCGACGACGCCGGTGAAGTCCAAGGCGAAAATCGTGATCATCGGCGGCGGCATCATGGGCCTCGCGCTCGCGTGGAATCTGACCGAGCAGGGTGAGACCGACGTCGTGGTGATCGAGAAGGGCTACCTGTGCGCCGGCGCCTCGGGCCGCAACGGCGGTGGCATTCGCGCGCAGTGGGGCACGCCGACCCTCATCTCGCTCGCGCAACGCAGCATCGAACTCATGAAGCGCTTCGCGCGCGAGATGAGCATCAACGTCTGGTTCCGCCAGGGCGGCTACCTCTTCCTCGCGAAGTCAGACGAGGTGGTGAAGAAGATCGAACGTGGCGCGGCGCTGCACAACCAGCACGGCGTGCCCACGCAGATCCTCACCCCCGACGCCGCGCGAGAGATCGTGCCGCAGCTCACCCTGAAGGGCGTGAAGGCGGCCGCATGGAACCCGAAAGACGCGGTGATTTTTCCCTGGCCCTTCATGTGGGGCTACGCGCAGCAGGCGCAGAAACGCGGCGTGCAGGTGGAGACCTTCACCGACGTGAAGGGCTTCGAGCTCAGTGGCGGGAAGATCACCAAGGTGATCACCGATCGGGGTGAGATTGCCTGTCAGACCGTGGTGCTCGCTGCCGGCGCGTGGAGCCCGGAGATCGCGAAGCTCGCAGGCGTGCACCTGCCCAACGAGCCGCACCGCCATGAGATCTGCAGCTCTGAGCCGCTCAAGCCGTTCCTGGGTCCCCTGGTCTCCGTGCTCGACTCAGGCCTGTACTTCTCGCAGTCGATGCGCGGCGAAATCGTCGGCGGCATGGGCGACCCCAAAGAAGGCGCCGCGCTCAACCTGGGCTCGACCTCCCGTTTCTTGACGCGCTACGCCCAGGCGCTCACCGAACAGCTCCCTCAGACGGGCCGCGTGAAGATCTTGAGGCAATGGTCGGGCCCGTACGACGTGACGCCCGACAACTCGCCCATCCTGGGCAAGACACCGAAGCTCGAGAACCTGCTGCAGATGAGCGGCTTCGTCGGCCACGGCTTCATGATGGCGCCCGCGGTGGCCGAGCGCATGGCGAAGTGGATGGCGACCGGGGAATCAGACGAGCTGTTCGAGCGCTTCACGCTCTCGCGTTTCGCCGAAGGGCGCATGGAGCGCGAAGACATGATCATCGGGTGACGTGAAGATGCCCCCAGCGCTGGAACTCAAGGGTGTCACCAAGCGCTTCGGCGACAAGGTGGCGGTGGATGATCTGACGCTGTCGATCGAGCCGGGCTCGTTTCTGGGCCTGGTCGGGCGCAACGGCGCGGGCAAGTCGACCACGCTCAAGATGGCCACCTCGCTGGTGGAGCCCACCTCGGGCCGCATCACCGTGCTCGGTCACGATCTGCGCACCGACTCGTTGGCCGCGCGGCGGCTGATGGGCGTGATGCCCGAAGACATGGCCCTGCTCGAGCTGCTCACGGGCGCGCAGTACCTCCACTTCGTCGGGCGCATGTACGGCCTGCAAGACGCAGAGATCGACAAACGGGGTCAGGAGCTGTTCGACACCCTCGAGCTCAAGCCCGGCACGCGCACCCTGGTGGCCGACTACAGCTTCGGCATGAAGAAGAAGCTGGCCCTGTGCGCGGCGCTCATCCACGGCCCGAAGCTGCTCTTCCTCGACGAGCCCTTCGAAGGCATCGACGCGATCACCAATCGCACCATCAAGGACATCCTCCTCGCGCTGCAGCAGAAGGGCGTGACGCTGGTGCTGACCAGCCACATCCTCGAGGTGGTGGAGAAGTTGTGCCCGCTCATCGCGATCATCGACGAGGGCAAGATCAAAGGCTTTGGCACCTTCGATGAGCTGCGCCAGGGTGGAGAGTCGTTGGAGTCGCTCTTCGTCAACCTCGTCGGCGGTGCGCCACGCGGGGGCCTCTCGTGGCTGTGAGCCCGTTTCGCGCGCTCGCGGTGGTTCACCTGCAAAGCACGTGGAACCGCATGCGCAAGCAAATGGGTACCACCGGCTTGTGGGCGCTGATGTTCTTGATCGCGCTGATTGGTCTGACCTCGGTGCTCCCGTTGCTGGCGGGCCTGGGCGCCGCTGGCTACTTCGTGGGCACGCAGCTCGAGCAAGAGGATCCGGGCCAATCCATCGCGCTGAGCGCCTTGGGCTTCACCATGCTCACCGTGCTGGCGGGTTTTCTGGGCGGCATCTCGAGCGGCTCACGCCAACTGCCCTGGGAAACGTTGCGCGTCTTTCCCGTGGGCAACCGCACGTTGTTCGGGGCCGAACTCTTCGCGGGCGCGGGTGAAGCGATCACCTTGATCGAGCTGTGTGCGCTGGCCGTCGCGTGCCTGGGCGCCTGCGTCGGTGCGCCCGTCGCAACACCGCTGTTTCTTCTCTTGTTCGTCACCCACGGGCTCGCGCTGCTCTCGCTGCAGCAGCTCGCCGGCAGCATCGCCCAGCGGTTGTCGCGCCGGCTTCGGGCGATGTTCATCTTTCTTCCCGTCGCGGCGATCACCCTGCCCTCTTTGCTGCCTCTGCTCGCCAAACGGGCCGACAGCCAGTCGATCGCCACGTGGGCAGAGCGCCTCGAGGTGTGGACACGCTGGTTGCCTGCGCGGGCGATCCTCGAGGCAGCGCACCAGTTGGTGGACGACAAAGAGCTCTCCCTGGCTGCCCTTCTCTGGGCCGTCATTGCACCGACCGCGGCCCTCTGCCTCATCGTCGTGATCGCCTACCAGTTCGTGGTTCGCGAGAAGCCGATGACGCTCGAGTCGAACACCGGCCCGCCCGCCAAGCTGTGGACGTTCAAGACCCAGTCGTGGGGCATCGCGCGGCTGACCTGGGAGTCGCTCTCTCAGAGCCTGCCGGGCCGCTTCGGCCTGGTGATGCCGCTCATCACCATCGTGCTCATCCGCGGGCCGATGGCCGAGCTGATTCCCGGCCGAGGTTGGACCGCGCCGATCGCGTTCGGTTACGCCGCGCTCGCGGGCACCAACCTCTTGTTCAACCAGTTCGGGCTCGATCGCCACGGCATGAAGGTGCTCTTCCTGCTCCCGCTGGATCCCCAGTCGATGCTGCGGGGAAAGCTGCTGGGCTTCGCGGCATGGCAGGGCCTGCAGGCGGGGCTGCTGACGGTGTTGCTCGCGCTCACCGGTCACCGCGACGTGAAGGAATTGGTGACTGGCGTGATGCTCTACGCGTGCGTGTTTCTGATCCTCGCGATGGTGGGCCAGTTCGCCAGCATCTGGCAGCCGCGGCCGTTGCGGAAAAATGGCCTGCGCGCTTCCCAGCCGCCCCTGGTGGTGGTGCTGATGATGTTCGGCACGCTGCTGACCGCGGGCGGGTTGCTCTACGGCGTCACGTTCGGGGTCAAGGCGTTCTTGCCGGGTTGGGAGATCCCCGTGTTGCTGGGCATCGGTGGGCTCCTCACGGGCCTGGTGTTCCCCGTGCTGGCGTTCAACGCGCTGTTCCTCGAGCGCAACCGCGAGAAGCTGGTCGAGGTCCTCGGCTCGGCGGGCTGAGGTGGTGGAGAAGACGAGAGGGTTGACGGCAATAAGAATCGGGGTCCATCACCGGTCTCCCCGAGCCCAGTCGAGGGGGCACTTGCAGTGCGAAGGAAAGGCAATCGCTCGATGCGAACGGTGTGGGCTGTTCCTCGAGCAGAGCAGTCGGCGGGCCTTCATCTCGAGCCTGCTCTGGATCGGGGTGCCTCGAGCACGGCCGCCGCATCCATGATCCACCCGCGGCAAGTGCGCGCGCCGCAGTGGCAACGCTCCTTGAGCTCGACGGGGAGCGCGTAGTCGTAGAACAACTCGGCGCCCGGCTCGATCTCCCGCAACGCCTGCAGCTGCGCCCAGCCATTGCCCCGCTTGGTGACGCCCGCTTCGACCACCACGTTCGGCTCGCAGGAGTGGTTCACCCAGCGCGTCTGATCGACCATGTCGAAGAAGACGCCCTCTTCGAGGATGAGCGAGTACTTGTCGTCGCGGCCCTCTCCGGCACGCCAGAGCACGCCGTCGACGTTGGTGATCACCGAGCCCGCTCGCCAGTGGCGGGTGGCGATCACGCCGTAACCCTCCACCGGAGAACGAACGACTTCCAGCCCCGGAATGCGCGCCATGGCCGCTCTTTACACGCCGTCGTGGGGCTATACGCACGCTCATGTCGACTCATCGCGCGACGGTGGAGTGGAAGAAAGAAGGCGACTTTGGCCGCAAGAAATACCTGCGCACGCACCGGTGGCGCTTCGACGGCGGCATCGAGGTGAAGGCGGCGGCCTCTCCGTCGGTGGTGCCCAAACCGTGGACCGTAGATGACGCGGTCGATCCCGAAGAGGCGTTCGTGGCGGCGATCTCCAGTTGCCACATGCTCACCTTTCTGTTCCACGCGGCGAACGATGGCTACGTCGTCGAGTCGTACGTCGATGAGCCGGAGGGCCTGCTGGCCGACGATGGGGGTGGGCAGTCGATCACCGAGCTGGTGCTCCGGCCGCGCATCGTCTTCAGCGGCGAGAAGCGCCCCAGCGCGGAAGAGCTGGCCGAGCTACATCACCGGGCCCACGACGAGTGCTTCATTTCGCGATCGGTGAAGACGAAGATCCGCGTCGAGAGCTGAGCTCAGCGCGCCAGCCGCGCGAACTCGAGCACGACCGTCTCACCGATGAGCAGGCTCACCACCACCACGTGCGTGACGGTGCGCAGCGTACCGGGCTCGCGTGAACCCAGGCCGGCGAGCAGGCCTCCGATGATCGCGCCCGCCACGCCGCACAGCACCGGCCGCAAGACGTAGCCGACCAACGAGCCGGGATCGTCGCGGGCTGCTCCGAGGCCCAGCGCCAGGGTCACGCCCAGCATGCCCAAAGAGAGCGCGCCGCCCATGATCGCCAGCGGCTGGGCAGAGGGTTCATCAGCCGTGAGCACCGCGCCCGACGCATAGCCACCGGCGAGGGCCAGGCCCGTCGCGCCGATCAACAGCCCGTGCCACACCCGGTTCGAAGGAGCGCTGGAGTGGCGCGTTTCAGGCGTGGCCTGCGCGCTCGTCGCGAAGACCAACACACACAATGCCAGCGCCCGCCGCGTCACGGCTGCCACTGTACAGGCGCAGCACGCGGGTTGCTCACCTCAACGCGTGAACACGCTTCGTGTCTGATCGCGTTCGAGCAGACCTCGGTGCTCGTGGGCGCCGTGGCGCGCTTCCGCGCTCCCTCTCCCTGCGAAGGAGACTGGTGAAATAGGTGCCTTCCGCTCGGCACGAACGGAACCGGCCGAAATCCGTTCAGCCCGAGCGGAGTCGAGGGCGTACTTCAACAGTCTCCGAAGCGGGGTGAGGGGCCGGCCGTCTACTTGTGCTGGCCCGCTAAGGTCGAGTCCCGCTTGATGCGCAGCTGGTTATTCACGTCGGTCACGCCCCCGACTGACTCGACGAGGTTCTCCAGCTGCCACTTCATGGTGCGGCTCGGCACGCTCCCGGTCAGCGTCACCTCGCCGGCCTTCACTTCGACCTCCACGTCACTCGCGTCGACGTCGCCCATCTGGGAGATGCGATCGCTCACGTCTTCCTTGATGCGCTCGTCGGATCGCTTGTACCCCTTGGGCCCTTTGCCGAAGCGCGGCTGCTGCTCTCCGCGGTAACCCATGCCCGATTGTCCTTGTGGTCCACCGTAGCCACCCTGGCCGTGCTGACCCTGATGGCCCTGATGGCCCTGGCCGTAGTAGTCGCCGCCACCACCAGCGAACCCGCCGCCGCTCTGGCTGCCGTAGGAACCGCCCTGGCTGTAGCCACCCCGGCCCGAGCCACGCTGCCCGTAGTTCGGCTGGCTCTGGCCGTAGCCCCCCATGCCGTAACCCTGCTGGCCGTAGCCGCGCTGCTGACCGAAGTCCTGCTGCTGACCAAAGCCGTACTGGCTCGAGTTGCCCTGATGGCCAGAGCGCCCGGAGTCTTCACCGCCGAAGTGCCCCTCGTCGTCGCCCCAGCTCTCGCCGCCGCCCCACTGCTGCTCGAACTGACCGCCTTCGCGCACTTCACCCTGACCAAAGCCGCGCAGCTCTTCTTCACCCCAACCGTAGCCCTGGCTGGCTCCACCGTGCTGGCGCTGGCCTTGATCGCCTTGCTGCCGGTTCTCGGGGTTCCAGAAACCCTGCTCCCGGTTCTGCTGCTGCGAACGCCGGCGCTGCTGCATCGGGTGACCGCCGCGCATGCCGCCGCCCTGGCCCTGTTGCTGCTGACGCTTGCTGGCCTGGCCGCGCTGCTGCTGCGAGTGATTATTGCGCATCGAGTTCTCCATGCTGACTGGTTGGGGTTCTGTTGAGGCGAGGTGGCTTGTGGCGTCGTGGCGTCCTGCAACTCAGACGCCACGCTGCCCACCGAAGTCCCGTCAGTGCAGCGGTGCGGCGCGCGCCGTTTCTGCGGGCACGTTTTGCCGCGGCTCGGTGGTGATCAGCTGATCGAACATCTCCTGCATCTCTTCCCCCAGAGAGGTCAGCTCCCCTCGGGACAGCGCCTTCTTCACCCTGGGAAAGATGTCCTCTTGCTCCTCTTCGACGTGGTGCTCGATGAGGTCGCGCAGCACCTTTACCTTCGCCTCGAACTGCTCGTCGCTGACCTCCATCATCAACAAGTCGGCGATCACCCGCTTGGCGGTCAGATGTTCTTCCACCGCTTCTTTGAGCAAATCTTGCAGGTCCTCGCCGCGGTACGCGGCCGGGTAGAAGAGCTTCTCCTCGATGGTGGTGTGGGCCGCGAGGGCGTCGGCGATCTCGACGAAGAGCTTGCGCTTGCTCGCCTCACTCTCCGCCTTCTCGAACTGCTTGAACATTGCCATCACGTCGTGGTGCTGCTTGCGCAGCAAGGCAGTGGCTTCCATGTGTGTTTCCCCCGGTTCCCAGGGAGCAAACGATGTGCCGCTGGGCAGCCATCGCTGATGTTGGGGAGCGCACCGTTCTTCCCGAGCGGAGTCGAGGGAGCACTTCGACCGGAGAAAGGGGGAAAAGCTCAACGAAACGAGTGGACCTGAGGCTCCACCGGCAGCTCCGGAATCAGCGCCTCCAGGTGCGTGACCTTCAAGTTCACCACCTTCCCGCTGCGCTCCACCCGGCCCGTCGCCACCAGCAACGGCGTGCCGGTGATCTCCCGCCGGAACCGGTCGAACAGCTGCGGCTCGATGATCACGTTGGCGATGCCCGTCTCATCTTCCACCGACAAGAAGGTGAACCCCTTCGCCGTCGGAGGCCGCTGGCGAACGATCACCAACCCGCCCAGCTTTGCGATGCGCCCGCTGCCCACCTTGAGCAGATCCTCTGCGCTCACCGCCCCCAACGCCTTGAGCTGCCGCCGCAACAACCCCACCGGGTGTGACTCGAGCGACAGGCTCACCGTCTCGAAATCAGCAGACACCCGCTCGGCCGCCGACATGAGGGGAAACTCTGCGCGATCGGCCACCATGGGCAACCCGAAGAACAGATCGTCTTCATCGAACGGCCCCAGCGCATGAATGTCCCACAGCGCGTTGCGCCGGTTGTGGCACAACGAGTTGAGCGCCCCGGCCAGCGCGAGCCGGGTCAGCTCGTGCCGCGGCATGCGCGTGCGCTGCGCCACGTCGGCCACCGAGACGAACAGCCCATCACCCCGCGCGGCTTCCAGGCGGCGCCCGGTCTCCTCGCGCAGCCCCTTCACCAGCTCGAAGCCCAGGCGCAGCACCGGCTGCAGCGGCCTGCGGCCCTCCTCGGGCATCGCGCACACCTCGCCCTCTTCGTCGTGCTCAGGCATCTCGAGTGAACACGTCCAATCCGAGGCGTTGACGTCGACCGCGCGCACCTGGGCGCCATGCCGCCTCGCATCGTCGACCAGGGTATGCGGCGCGTAGAAACCCATCGGCTGCGCGTCGAGCAACGCGGCACAGAAGGCGGCTGGGTAATACCGCTTGAGCCACGACGACGCGTAGGCGATCAACGCGAACGACGCAGAGTGGCTCTCTGGAAAGCCGTAGTGCGAGAAGCCCTTGAAGCTGTCGAAGCAGCGGGTCGCGAAGTCGAGCGAGTAGCCCCGGCTCACCGAGCCCGAGATGAAGCGCTCGCGAAACGGGGGCAGCAGCTCGTCGGCCCGCTTGTTCGTCAACGCGCGGCGCAGCCGGTCTGACTCGCCGGCGGTGAAGCCCGCGGCCACCATGGCCAGCTTCATCGCCTGCTCCTGAAAGAGCGGCACCCCTAAGGTGCGCGCGAGAATGTCGCGCACCTCGACCGAGGGATAGGTGACCTCTTCCTCTCCGTTTCTGCGGCGCAAGAAGGGGTGCACCATCTCGCCCACGATGGGCCCGGGGCGGATGATCGCGATCTCGATCACCAGGTCGTAGAAGCAGCGCGGCTTGAGGCGCGGGAGCATGTTCATCTGCGCCCGGCTCTCGACCTGAAAGGTGCCGATCGAATCGCCTTCGCAGAGCATGTCGTAGACCGCCTTGTCCTCCGCGGGGATGGTGGCCATCGTCCACACCCGGCCGGTGGTCTCTTCGATGAGCTTGAGGCACCGCGAGATCACGGTGAGCATGCCCAGCGCCAGCAGGTCGACCTTCAAGATGTTGAGCGCGGAGAGATCGTCTTTTTCCCACTGCACCACCGTGCGCTGCTCCATCGAGCCGTTCTCCACCGGCACCAGCGAGGTGAGATCGCCCTGGGTGATCACGAAGCCGCCCACGTGAATCGAGAGGTGCCGGGGCATGCCGATGAGCTGCCTCGCCAGCGCCACCGTCTGCTGCACCGCGAGGTCGGCCGACGACAGCCCCGCCTGGTTCAACGCAAGGGCGCCCACGTCTTCACCGAAGTCGACGGCCTTGGCGAGGCGGTCGACTTGATCGAGCGAGAGCCCCAGCGCCTTGCCCACCTCGCGCGCCGCCATGCGCCCGCGGAAACAGATGTGCTCGCACACCATCGCCGCGCGCTGCCGACCGTGCTTTTCGTAGACGTACTGGAGCACCTCCTCGCGGCGCGCGTGCTCGAAGTCGACGTCGATGTCGGGCGGCTCACGGCGCTCCATCGAGAGGAACCGTTCGAACAACAACCCCATGCGCACGGGATCGATCGAGGTGATGCCCAGCGCGAAACACACCGCCGAGTTGGCCGCGCTGCCCCGCCCCTGACACAGAATGCCCCGCTCCCGCGCGAACCGAACGATGTCCCACAACGAGAGGAAGTAGCCGGGGTAGTCGAGCGCCTCGATGAGCTGAAACTCTTTGGCGATCTGCCGGCGCACGTCGTCGGGCACGCCGGTGAGGTAACGCCCGCGCAGCCCCTCTTCGGTCAGCTGCACCAGGTACTTCATCGGCGTCAGCCCCGTCGGCAGCGTCTCTTCGCTGAACTGATAGCGCAGCTGATCGAGCGAGAACTGGCACGCGTCGGACACCTCCAGCGTGCGGCCGACCAGCTCGGGCATGTCGGAGAAGAGGGCCAGCATCTCGGCCGGTGACTTGAGGGTGCGCTCGGCGTTGGGGAACAGCAGCGTGCCCGCCTTGCCCACCGTGGTGCCGCAGCGGATGGCGGTGAGCACGTCTTGCAGCGGCTGCCGCGCCCGGGTGTGCGTGTGAACCTCGTTGTGTGCGAGCAGCGGCACCTCGAGCGTGCTGGCCCAGCGGCGAGCCCGATCGAGCTTCACCTCGTCATCGGCGTCGAGGTGACGCGAGGCGCCCACGTAGAACCGCCCGGGGAACGCCTCGGCCAGGGCGGGGAGCTGCGGCCAATCGCCTTCGGGCGGCCTCGCGAGCACGCCGATGAGCCCGGCCGACTTCTCTGCCACCCGCTGCCAGTCGAGGCCTGCTTCCCCTTTGGGGTGCGCGAGCCGGCTCTCCGAGATGAGCGAGCTCAAGTGTGCGTAGCCTGCCGGGTTCTCGGCGTAGAGCACCACGCCGGGGCCGGGCAGCCCATTCCAGGTCAACGTCATGGAAGAGGCGATGAGCAGCTTGAGCCCCCGATCCCTCGCTTCGAGGTGCGCCTTCACCAACCCGTACAGCCCGTCGTCGTCGCAGATGGCGAGCGCGGAGAGGCCGAGCTCGGCGGCGCGGCACACGAGCTCCTCGGGGTGCGAGGCACCCTTGAGAAAGCTGTAGTTCGATCGGGTGAAGAGCTCGGCGTACATGGGTCAGTCGAAGACCCCCTGCGCGTAGAAAGCGCCGTCGTTGCCGTCGCGGAACACCCAGAGCTGCCCCACGCCCTCGAGCTGCAGCCGGTAGTAGTCGCGCGAGAAAGGGTCAGGGCTCCACCACGAGCCCACCAGCCGCTCGGGGCCGGTGAGTGACTCCACCTTGCGGCGGCGGCCGGCGAGCGTGACCGTGACGATCGCCCCCTCGGCCGAGAGCTCGGCGTTCAGGCGCGAGGGTTCTTTGAAGATCCGGGGGGGCCGCGTCTCCTGCGTGGGGAGCGAGATGGTGCCGTGTTGTTCTTTCTTCGCTTTTCGTTTGGGCCACACGCTCCCTCTCCCCGCGGGGGAGAGGGTTGGGGAGAGGGCTTGAGACGCTGGCCCCTCACCCCGACCCTCACCCCGGGGGGGAGAGGGGGAAAGGGGGGCGACTTGAGTCCACGCTTCTTCGGGTCGATGCGTGGCCAGGGGCACAGCCGAGAACAACGCCTCTTCACCGAGCGCCGACTGCAACCGCGACATCACCACCTCGAGCTCGACCTCGCCCGCGGGCGCATCACCCAGCACCAGCTGCCGACCGTGATCCTCGCTCGCTTCATCGACCCTCAACGACAAGGTGGTGATCGGCTGGTCGACCGTCAGATCCGTCAGCCGATGGCGAATCAGCTCCACCAACAGCCGGCTCTCTGCAGAGGCGCGGGCGAGCACGAGCGGGACCGTCAGCGGAGTTCCCCCCTCCAACCCGACTGACACGGTCAACCGCACGGCCGCCCGCTGCCGCCCCTGCAATCGACCGCACAGCCGATCGACCAACATCTTCAAGGCGAACAACACCGGCTCGAGCGCATCGGCCGGCCAGTCGAGCTGCACCTGTTCTTCCAGCACCTCGGGCAGCTCATCGGCGAGGAAGCGCGAGTCGTCTTCCCCTCGCGACAACCGCGCCGCCTGCAGCCCGATCGTCCCGAAGCGGCCCACCAGCGCGCCCGAAGGCAACCCCGCAAGCTCACCCAGCGTGGAGAGCCCCAACGAACGAAAGGGCCCCGCAGCGCCTTCCCCCAGCCAACCTTCTTCCAGCGCGAGCAGAGGCAGCTTCGCCACCTGCGCACCTCCGCGCGGGGGCACCACGTTCACGCTGTCCATCGTCCACCGGCCCAGGGCCTGGGTGGAGAACCGCTCGGAGCCCACCACGCATCGCCCGCGAAACCCCAGCGCGCGGCAGGCGCCCAGCACCCGCTCGGCCCAGCGCGCTTCGGTGCCGCTCAACGTCGCGGCCGACGCATCGAGCCACAACCCCTCGGGGCAATCGCGCTGAAACCCCGGCGAGAGCGGGAGCAACGTCTCGCCCAGCGTGGAGAGCGCTTTGGCCTCCAGCTCGGGCTCGAAACGCAGGCGCACCAGGGAAGGCTCGAGCGCCATGGCAGCGGCCACGGTCATGCCCGGGCGCACCCCGCGCTTGAGCGCCGCGCCGGAAGCGAAGCGCACGCGTTGGCTGCCTTTCTCATCGGCATGCAACACCAGCGGGCGCCCGGCGAGCGACGGCTGCTCGAGCACGCGCCGCTGCACTGGGAAGCGGGGAAGGTAGAGGTAGCCCAGTCGCATGGGTCAGCTCCTCTTCAAGGGCAACGTGAGGGGGCTGTCTCGCCCGGGTCTTCCCCACGTCATGGGGTAGCCGTCGCGCATCACGTTCTTCTTCGGGCGTTGCAGCGACTCGACCGGCAGCACGGTGTGGACGTCGGGCGCGGGCCAGGGTCGTTCGAGCCAGCGGCCTCGCAAGGGGCGGCCTCGGAGGACGGTTTTGCGACCGTGCGGGGCGGCGATCTCGAAGTGGGGTGCCACGCTCGGCCCCTCACCCCAACCCTCTTCCCGCTCAGCAGGCACAGGGCGTTCTGTTCGCACCACGTGGAGGGAGCGCACCCCGCCCTTCGAGACCGACTGGGTCTGCAGCATCAACCGCACGAAGCCCTGCCCCTGCGCGGTCAACGAGGTCACCAGCACCAACAACGCGCCCCCCGTGCGCGCCGCATCGAGCAGCTTCTTCGCGTCGGTCATCGTCAACTGCAGCCCGGTGTGCGTGACGTCGAGCACCACGCAGGTGAACGCCCCGCTGCGCAGCAACTGCATCGCCGTCCACACCAACTGGGTGGGCTTGGGCCGGGCGATCAACAACCGCTCGAGATTGACACCCATGGCCGCCGCCGCCGGTGGGTACAGCTCGGAGGGCCCATCGACCCAGGCCGACAGCCGCTTCTCGCGACCCGCCGCGGCCACCAGACTCAAGGCCACGGTGGTGCGGCCCGAGGCCTCTTCGCCACACAACTCGACCCCCGAGCCGAGCCGAAAGGCGCCGAAGTCATCGAGCTCGGTGACGCCGGTGCGCAGGGCCATCACCAGCTCGCGCGGCTGCGCCTCGAGCTTGCGGATTTTCTCTCTGAGTTGCTCCACCACTGCTGTCGTCATGAGTGTCTCCGCACTGGATTCATTACTGAACGTGCGTGTAGTATCAAGCGACACTGACAAGTGCGGGAAAGCCCGGCAAATCGGCCTCAGCGCGATCGGAGAGGGCCGAGCGGCGAGGCCTCTTTCACCCCGCGGGGAGAGTCCGAATGACTGCTCCTCGATCACTTTCGAGGCCCTGAGGGTTGGCGGAAATAGAAATGACTCCCACCGGTCTCCCCGAGCGCAGTCGAGGGGGCACTTGCAGTGCGAAGGAGAGGCAATCCCTCGACTGCGCTCGATGCGAACGGCGATGGGCTGTGGCGGCAAGCGGCGTGACCGCCCGAAGGCTGGCGCGCTCGTTCTTCACCCTCAGAGGGGCGTCACTTCGCCCGTGTCCATGTCGTACATGCCGCCGACGATGCGAATCGCTCCGGAAGCCTCGAGCTCGCGCAGAATCGCGCTCTCGTTTCGAACGCGGCGAAGCGTACGCGTCACGTTCTGCTCAGCGACCCGGTGAACGAAGCGCACGTTCTTGCTGTTTCGCTCGCCCTCGACGTCGTTCACCTCATCGGCGGCTGGTGCGATGGCGCGCAGCACGGCGGTGAGGTTGCCCAGCTCGACGCGGTCGATGGCGCCCTTGACGGCGCCGCAGTGCTCGTGGCCCAGCACGTAGACGACCTTGGCTCCGACGACGCGGCAGGCGAACTCCATGCTGCCCAGGATGTCGACGTTGACGAAATTGCCCGCGACGCGCGCCACGAAGAGATCGCCGATGCCGCAGTCGAAGACGTCTTCGACTGGCACGCGCGAGTCGAGGCACGACAGCACGACGGCCTTCGGCCACTGCCCTTCGACGGCAGTGCGAATCTGGGCGCGGTGATCACGATGGGTGACGTCACCCCCGACGAAGCGGCGGTTGCCGGCGTACAGCATGTCGACGATCTCGGTGGGGGTGAGGGCCTGCTGCTCTTCCTTCGTGAGAATGCGGCTGGTGCGGGTCTGGGGGTCGCTCATGCTTTGGGCTCCTTGAGAGCCCGGGACGATGTGGCACCGCTGGGCTCGCAGCAAGCCTTGTCTCGAAATGAATGGGCACCTTTTCGAAAACTTCAGGCTCGCAGCTCGAGTGGGCCTCCATGGCGCGGCAGGTCAGAGGTGGCGGCGTCGTTGGTCGCCGCGCGTGTGCCGAAGGTGGTCGAAGGTGTGCGGGTGATCACTCTCGAGCACTTGCTCGCCCGCCCGCGTCTTCACGTTTCTGCACAGCATCCCCAACGCGCGCCATTACGATAGCGGCCATGGGCGACACCCTGTCGGGCGAGACACACCTCAGTGAAGCCACGAAGTCGCAGGCGCTGACGGTGACCGGGGGCGTGGCGCGCAACACCGTGCTCCCTCGCGTGGAGTGGGTGGGCCCCGATCCCACGGTGACCCCCTCGCAGCGGCACCGCTTCGAAGAGCTGGGGCTGCTGGGTGAAGGCGGCATGGGCGAGGTGGTGCTCGCGAAGGATCACGACATCGAGCGCCAGGTCGCGCTCAAGCGGCTGCCAGAGAACTGCGACCTGGGCCGCGTGCTGCGCTTCGTGGAAGAGATCCGCACGGTGGGCCAACTGGAGCACCCGAACATCGTCCCGGTGCATGACGTGGGGGTCGACGCCGCGGGCCGGTACTACTTCGTGATGAAGCACCTGCACGGCGAGACGCTCGAGGCGATCATCGGTCGGCTGCGTGACGGTGATGAAGCGGTGCATGCGCGGTTCACGATGCCGGTGCGCGTGCAGTTGATGGTGAGCGTGATGAACGCGCTCATCTACGCGCACAAGCAGGGCTTCATCCACCGTGACTTGAAGCCCGCCAACATCATGGTGGGGCCGTACGGTGAAGTGACGGTGATGGACTGGGGGCTGGCCAAGCGCATTCGTTCTCCTGAGCGCATCACCGGCGAGGTGATCAGCGGGCCGCGTGCTCGCACGCCGCTGCAGACGCAGCTCGGTTCGATCATGGGCACCCCGCTCTACATGTCGCCCGAGCAGGCCCGCGGAGAGAACGACACCCTCGATGAACGCAGCGACCTCTACGCGCTGTGCGTGGTGTTCCACGAACTGCTGCACCTCGATCACTACCTGCGTGGCCGCGAAGACATCCAGTCGGTGCTGGAGGGCGTGAAGAAGGTGGCGCCGGTGCTCCACGTCGCGACACTCAAGGGCCGCAAGTACCAGGTGCCTGCCGAGCTCGACTGGTTCCTCGAGCGGGGCTTCCGCAAAGAATCCGCGGACCGGTACGCGTCGGTCTCAGAGATGGCCGAGGAACTTCAGCGGATCATCCGCGGTGAGTGCCGGGTGCAGTGTCAGCGCACGTTCGTCAAACGCATGCTGGGTGAAGCGTCACGGTTCACCGATGAGCGCCCCGCGGCGATCATCATCGGAGCCGCGGCGGTGGGCTCGTTGTTCCTGGCCGCGATCATCAAATCGCTGCTCGTCTTCATGTGAAGCAGGGCCCGTAGCCCCCTCGCCTCGAGGGGGAGAGCAAACTCGTGACCGCACTCGCCGCAGCGAAGCCAGGGTTCGTCGGTCAGTTCGATGAACGAGTTCGGATCGAGTTCGAGCGTGCCGTCGGGCCGCAGACCGTCGATGCAACGCTCGATGGTGGCGCGTTCGCAGAGCCGGAAGCAGAAGTCTCGCGACCCTTCGAGTTCTGCATTCCAGCCGCACTTCGGGCATGTCAAGACCATGAAACCGAAGATGAGCTCGCGCCCCATCGAGCACAAGCAGCGCCGACCTCGTGGCTGCGACTCAAGCAGTGACACTCAACACGTCGCGCCAGTCACGCAGCGTCTGATCGCGATGGCCCGGCCCGCGGAAGCCGAAAGGCAACGCCCCCATCACAACTCGAACGCGGCGAGAGCCTGAGGCCAACTCCGCCGTCGTGAGCGTTGGGCGCTCCTCGTCACCAAGCGACGGGTAGACCAGCACCGAGTCGACGAGCTGGGTCGAACCACAGGCTGCGTACGCGAGGGCCTGATGAAGGTCTGCGCGGTGAGCGGCTTGAATCTTTTCTCCGGCGCCATACCAGCCCCGTCGCTGCACTTCCGACAGATGAGGCTTGTACTTCGCGTCGAACCACACCGTCCGCTCGCTGCTCAACATCGCGGCGTCAGGCTTCAGCTTGCGCATCGACCCCGCGGCGCCCTCCCACCGGAGGTGCACCTCGCGGGCGGTATCGCCTCCAGAGCGCAGCCCCAGGCGAGGAGCGAGGTCGGCCACGAAACGGCGCACCCATGACTCCCACACCTCATTGATCGCGACGTCCCACGAAAGACCATCCAAAACGCGGGCCCCACCCAGGCCCCTTTCTTCCGCGACCCAGCCCATGGCCTCGACTGCCTCCAGCAGCACCGAGGCGTCACGCGCCCCACGCTTCCATTCCGGCCGAGTTGAGGGACCAGGCCCCACGATGCCCTCGATGCTCTCGATGCGGGTCAGCAGATGGCGAGCCACATCCAGATCGTCGGCCTGCTCCAACTCATGGCGAAGCCGACCGGTCGTCCAACGAATGTTGGCAGCCAGCAGCGGGTCGAGCGTCGGCTCGGGGTACGCGCAGGGAAAGCGGGTCCACCGTCCCGCGGGCACGTTCTGGCGAGCCCAGCGCCCCCAATCGATTCGGCCGCGCGGCGTCTCACGCTCTTGCGCGACCTCGATGAAGGCCCGCTGTTCGCGCACCAACAACATCTCGATGCGATGCAAGACGGGCGCGGCGAGAATCCAGGGTGGAACGTGCCGCGCCGACCCGGGAACCAGAGCCCCGCCCCCCACCGAAGGCGGAACGCTGAAACCGATTCCTCGATAGACCGCACCGAGGCTCGACCACTCGAAGCGAGGCTCGATGAGGAGCCCTGCGACCGGCCGCTGCGTGGCACCGGAGACGAGCGCGACCGCACCAATTCGCGAAGCGGGGAGCAGTTCGATGCGTTGCTCGCGGCCTGGCACGAAACCGACTTCGAGGTCCAGGCGGCGCAGCGCGGCCTCGTTCGCGCGAAGGAACGGGTCGATCCAACCTTCACCCTTTCCTCCGACGTCCTCCGCGCAGACCGCGATCGCGGCGCCGTGATCCTTGCCGCGAAGCAGCGCCCGAGGTGGACGCCGATGAGGCTTAGCTGCTCTTCGCGTCGCCATCTGCGGCCACCAAACGAGCTTCGATGCGATCGACGAGCGCAGCGATCTCCCTATCGGCAGCGCCACACAGGCGCTCTGCAAGGTAGTCGCGGAGGAGCGGCAGCAGCTCGTGTCGCATGCGCTCTCGAATTCGAGCCTGCTTTTCGATCGGGGTTCCGGTCTCCAGATAGTCGAGAAAGTAGGCGTGGCCAGGCAACAGCTTGAGCGTCTCGTCGTCGGCGTACTCGGCAAACACATCGAGACAGTCGCGGAAGCAACTCAGCGCCAGTTCATCCTTCTGCGCGATGAGGGGCGTCTGGTCGGGCCAGACGGTGAAGAACGAGAAGCGACGCCGGATGGCGACATCCATCTTTGCGATCGTGCGATCGGCTGTGTTGCGCGTGGCGAGAATCTTGAGGCGCGTCGAGAGGCGGAACCTGGAGGGATAGCCAGGGGGCGTGTGGGGCAGCTCGACGGCCCGGTCGGGCTCTCCAGGCTCGAAGAGATAGATCGACTCTCCGAGCACACGCGCGAGGTCGGCGCGATTGATCTCATCAATCACGAGCACGTGATCCCCCGTCGACTCTTCCGCACGCTTGTTGGCGCGGAGGAGGTCTCCCGGCTTGACCTCGAACGCCAGGCCATCGTTCGTCGGCCGCGGGTAGAGCCCGACGACGAAGTCCTCGTACGTGCGCGCAGGATGAAACTGAATCACCGTGCAATCGCCGCCCGCGAGGCTCCGAGCGAGTCGCGTCTTACCCGTCCCCGGAGGTCCCTCGAGGACCACGAAGCGACGATCTCTGAGCGCGGTCGCGACGGCCTTCTCATTGACCGGTTCGAAGATCTTGCCCCTCAACTTCTCCTCCGTCTTTTCCCAGCGCCTCCTCGAGGCGTCCTTGAGCGGAGTGCCGTGTTCACGCAGGAAGAAGTCGAGGACGTCTTCGAGGATGGGCAGATCGTCGAGCGTGGTGATGGGAACGGCTGCGTAGATCAGCCCATCGTAAGATTTCCGAACCGCGTCGAGGTTCAGGTTCCACGATTCCCACTGTGAGTCGGCGATCTTGAAAGTCAGGTCGAGCAGATCCGGCTTCACCCAGAGCTTGTTGGCGTGGAGTCGCCCCATGGCGCGAAGACGGCGCGCATGACCTGGACGGCCCAATAACTCTTGATCAGCACCGAAGCCCTCGGTGCCGACCACCAGCACGAGCAAGCTTCCCTGGTCGCCGGGAAACCAGACGAACGAGGTCCCCTGGTAGCCCTTACTCTGTGGGTTGGGCGTGGTGATGATGCCTGCGTACGAGGCGCTTTCCTCAGCCCGCTGCATATTGGCGCGCCACTGGTACTTCTCTTTGTGGTGGGCCGCTGAGTGCGCTCGCTCGTCGTAGAGGCGATTGAGGAGCTTGGCGATCTCCTCCCGGTCTTGCCCCATGAGCCCTGAACGACGACCCGCCACCAACTCCTCGAGCAACTCACTGACCGCGGTCATGCCGCCAGGCTCGAGCTTCAACTCACCCAATGCAAGCTTGCAGTGACCTCAGCCACCCGCGTAGTCGACGAGTGCCTTGAGCCCTTCGACCGAACCCGAGTGCGACGGAACCATCGCCTTCACGTCAGCGGCTTCGGGCGCGAGCAGCTTGCCCAACCGCTTGATCGACTCCACGTTCACCGCACCATCATCAGAGAACAGCCACGGCGCCTTCCGCACGCTGCCGTCGGTGTTGAAGGTGAACGAGTCACCCACGTACAGCACGCCCGCTGCGAGGAACGCCGCGCTGCCCGGCGTGTGACCGGGAATGACGAACACGCGAATCTTGAGCGTGCCCACTTCCACCGCTTCGCCGTCTTTCAACGCGCGCGCACCGGTCAGCGCGAACTCTTTCTGCGGCCCCATCAGGCCGGGCAGCGGACCCTTCGAGGCCGCCTTGCCTTCGATCAACGGCTGCTCGCCGTCGCCGATGAACAACTGCGCGCCCGGGAACTGCTTGCAGCCGCCCGTGTGATCCGGGTGCCCATGCGTGATGAAGATCGCCTTCACCGCATCGACGCCCAGCCCACGCCGGGTCAGCTCGGCTTTGATCGCGGCCGCATCGGGCTCGTCGGCGCAATCGATGAGCGCGAGCGCCTTCTCGCCGATCGGCACCAGGTACGCCGAGGTGTAGCCGTGGTTGACCCGCTTCGCGCCCCCGGGGAGCTCCTGGCCATCGGGCATCTCCTTCAGCCCCGAGAAGATCGAGCCCATCATGGCGCCGAAGGTCATCACCACCAACGCGAGGAACCCACCGATCGCGAGCAACACCTTTTTCATTCGACGCTCACTAACACCAAGTCGGCGGCACAGCAGAGCTGCCCAAATTCCGGGTCAGCGGCTTCGTCCATCAGGCAGCAGCGAACTTGAGGAGCTCAGCGCCCTCGGCCACCTGATCACCCGCGGTGAAGAGGTACTCGGACACGGTGCCGTCGGAAGGCGCGGTGATGGTGTGCTCCATCTTCATCGCCTCCATCACCAACAGCGCCGCGCCCTTCTTCACCGCCACCCCGCTCTTCGCCAGCAGCGCGACGATCTTCCCGGGCATGGGCGCGACCAGCTTGCCGCTGTGCGAGTCGTCTCGACCCGCGCCTGCGATGGCATCGAACAGCTCGAGCTGCGTGACGAAGCCCGCGTGAAACACGTTGAGGGTCTCGCCCTCGAACACCACCGTGCCGCGCACCGGCTGATCGCCCAGCATCAGTTGGTAGTCGACGCCCGTGTTCGAGACCGTCAGCCGCTTTCCGTTGAACGCATAGCCCGCACGCCCATAGGCGATCTGCACCTCATGCGAGCCGAGCCGCAGCCCACGCACGAAGGTCTGATTCACGCGCCAGCCTGAGCGCGATGACCACGGGTCCGAACCCGCCAGCTGATCTTCCCGAGCCAGCACCGCCGCGGCCCCCAACGCCAACACCGCATCGGCGACACGCGTCGTTTCGGGGAACAGCTCAGCGTGATTCTTCGCGATGAGCCCGGTGTCGAGTTCGGCCGAAGAGAACGCTTTCGACTCGACGAGCCGCTTCAGGAAACCGACGTTGGTGGAGAGCCCGACGATCTGCGTCTGCCCCAGCGCCTCAGACATGCGGGCGAGCGCCTGCTGGCGATCTTCACCCCAGACGATCAACTTGGCGATCATCGGATCGTAGAACGGCGTGATCTCATCACCCGGCCTCACACCCGAGTCGACGCGCACCGCGCTGCCGGTCACGAACGACTGGTGCTCCGGAAAACGCAGGTGCTCCAACGTGCCGATGGCGGGAAGGAAACCCTTCTCGGGGTTCTCCGCGTACACGCGCGCCTCGAGCGAGTGGCCCTTGATGGTCAACTCCGACTGCTTCTTCGGGAGCTTTTCCCCCGCGGCCACGCGCAGCTGCCACTCCACGAGATCGAGGCCGGTGATCGCTTCGGTCACCGGGTGCTCGACCTGCAGGCGGGTATTCATTTCCATGAAATAGAACTGATCACCTTCAGAGATGAACTCGACCGTGCCCGCGCCCTCGTACCCGACGGCCTTGGCCGCAGCGACGGCCGCTTCACCCATGGCCCGACGACGCTCGAGGGTCATTCCCGGCGCGGGCGCTTCTTCCAGCACCTTCTGATGCCGGCGCTGCACGGAGCAGTCACGCTCGAACAGGTACACACACTCGCCGTGGCGATCCGCGAAGACCTGCACCTCGATGTGACGAGGCAGGGTGAGGTACTTCTCGATCAACACCGCGTCGTCGCCGAACGCGTTGATCGCCTCGCGCTTGCACGACTCGAGCGCCGCCGCGAAGTCTTCACTCTTCTCGACCGCGCGCATGCCCTTGCCGCCACCACCCGCGCTCGCCTTGATGAGCACCGGGTAGCCCATGCGGTCGGCTTCTTGTTGCAGCAGCGCAGGCGACTGATCCGCCCCGTGGTAGCCGGGCACCAGCGGCACCTTCGCCTTCTCCATGCGCGACTTGGCTTCAGACTTGAGCCCCATCGCCGAGATGGCCGACGCCGGAGGGCCGATGAAGGTGATGCCCGCCTTCACGCACGCTTCGGCGAAGTCTTCGTTCTCAGAAAGAAAGCCGTAGCCCGGGTGAATCGCCTGCGCGCCAGTGGCCTTCGCCGCCGCGAGGATTTTTTCCATCACCAGGTAGCTCTCCTTGGCCGCAGCGGGGCCGAGGTGCACCGCTTCGTCACACGCGGCGACGTGCTTCGAGCCCGCGTCGGCGTCTGAGTACACGGCGACTGTCTTGATGCCCAGGCGGCGTGCCGTCGAAGCGACACGGCAGGCGATCTCTCCACGATTCGCGATGAGAATTTTGGTGAACATGGGTCACATCCTGAAGAGGCCGAACTTCGTCTCGGGGATCGGCGTGTTGAGCGTGGCCGACAGTCCCAACGCCAGCGTCATGCGCGTGTCTGCAGGGTCGATGATGCCGTCGTCCCACAGCCGCGCGGTCGCGTAATACGGGTGACCTTGCGTCTCGTACTGGCTGCGGATGGGGCTCTTGAACGCGGCCTCTTCTTCGGGGCTCCACTTGCCGCCCTTGAGCTCGATGCCGTCGCGCTTGACCGTCGCCAGCACGCTGGCAGCCTGCTCGCCGCCCATGACGCTGATGCGCGCGTTGGGCCACATCCACAAAAAGCGCGGGCCATACGCACGGCCACACATGCCGTAGTTTCCTGCTCCAAAACTGCCGCCGATGATCATCGTCAGCTTGGGCACGGCCGCGGTCGACACGGCGGTCACCATCTTCGCGCCGTTCTTGGCGATGCCTTCGTTCTCGTACTTCCGGCCGACCATGAAGCCCGTGATGTTCTGCAGGAACACCAGCGGCACCTTGCGCTGACAGCACAGCTCGATGAAGTGCGCGCCCTTGAGCGCCGACTCGCTGAACAAGATGCCGTTGTTCGCGATGATGCCCACCGGCATGCCGTGGATGTACGAGAAGCCCGTCACCAGCGTGCTGCCGTAACGCGCCTTGAACTCGTCCAGCTCGGAGCCGTCGACGATGCGCGCGATGATCTCCCGCACGTCGTAGGGCTTCTTGGTGTCGGTCGGCACGATGCCGTACAGCTCTTGCGCGGCGTACTTCGGGGGCCGCGGCTCACGCAGCGGGATGTTCGGCTGCTTGGCGACGTTGAAGGTGCTCACCGCGCGCCGCGCGATGGCCAGCGCGTGGAGATCGTTCTGCGCGAGGTGATCGACCACGCCCGACAGGCGCGTGTGCACGTCGCCGCCGCCGAGATCTTCCGCGGTCACCACTTCACCCGTCGCCGCCTTCACCAGCGGGGGCCCGCCCAGGAAGATGGTGCCCTGGTTCTTCACGATGATGCTCTCGTCACTCATCGCCGGCACGTACGCGCCGCCCGCGGTGCAACTGCCCATCACCACCGCGATCTGAGGAATGCCTTCAGCCGAGAGGTTGGCCTGGTTGAAGAAGATGCGCCCGAAGTGTTCCTTGTCGGGGAACACGTCGTCTTGCATCGGCAGGTTCGCGCCGCCGGAGTCCACCAGGTAGATGCACGGAAGCCTGTTCTCCTTCGCGATCTCTTGAGCGCGCAGGTGCTTCTTGACGGTCATCGGGTAGTAGGTGCCGCCCTTCACCGTGGCGTCGTTGCAGACGATCACGCACTCGCGGCCTGAGACGCGGCCGATGCCGGTGATCACCCCGGCGCCCGGCGCTGC
>JAYVFP010000371.1:0-21921 GCA_043773025.1 Archangium sp. | reverse complement strand
AGCGCTCACCGTTCATCCCGAGCGGAGTCGAGGGATTACCTCGCCTTCGGGCGGCAAGTGCCCCCTCGACTGCGCTCGGGGAGACCGGTGATTGGAGTGACTTCTATTTCGGCCAACCCTGTCGATGCGAACGGTGTGGGCTGCGATCCCTCGACTGCTCTTGGGAGGACCGGTTGATCAACCCTGCGAGAGCTTTTTCTTCATGCCCACGTGCGAGGGCTCGAAGCCCAGTCGTGCGTAGAAGCGCTGCGCGGCCGTGCGGCGGGTGTCGGTGGTGAGCTCGATGAGCCCGCAGCCCTTCTCGCGGGCGCGCTCCATCGCCGCGTTCATGAAGAGTTCACCGATGCCCTGGCTGCGGTGATCTCCGTGCACGCGCACCGCTTCGACCAACGCGCGCTTCATGCCGCCGCGCGAGAGACCGGGGATGAGGGTGAGCTGCAGCGTGGCGATGACCTTGCCGTCGAGCTCGCCGACCCAGAGTTCATTGTTCGGGTCAGCGGTGATCTCCTTAAAGGCGTCGCGGGTCTGCGGCGTGACCTCGGCCTGAAAACCTTCGCGGGCGCGGGCGATGTCGTCGTCGCCCAGCAGCGCGATGATCGAGGGAAGATCTGCTTCGGTCGCCAGGCGGAAGGTCGTCATGGCACCCGTGTACACGCCCTGACCTTGAAGTGCGTGGTGTCGAAGGTGATTGAGGCGTTGCTCGTCGCCATCAGGCCTCTCGACTTCTGCCGCAGATGTTCAGCTGACCACCGCTCCGTTACGCAACTCGCAATCAACGAAGCTACCGGTCACGTGCTGGACGGAACGTCGCGAGTTCACTCATCGATTGCTCAGTTCTGTAACAAGCGAGGTTCCTCGTCCGAAGCGAGAGGCTGGCCCGACGCGCCCCCCATGCAGATCCCGAAGCCATCCGTTTCCTACGGCAGCCTTTCAACAAAGCAACTTCGGGTTCGTTGCGAGATGCCCCAAGGGCGCGATCGACGTAACACTTTCGAAGTATTCCCCGCGTTGGCCCAAGTGACTACGAAGTGCCCATGGCTCGAGTCGCGGTATTGACGGAAGGGGAAGCACTGGGCCGGCCGGAGATGGCGGTGGTGCAGAACCGCAGCTCGTTGGTCGGCGATTCGCAGGTCATGCGCGCGTTGAGGGGGCGGGTCGAACGCGCGGCGGCGGTGACCAGCACGGTGCTGCTCCAGGGCGAATCAGGCACGGGCAAGGAACTGATCGCGCGCGAGCTGCACGAGCGGGGGGCTCGTGCGACGGCGCCCTTCATCATCGTCGACTGCGGCTCGCTTTCCTCCGAGCTGGTGGCCAGCGAGCTGTTCGGTCACGAGCGCGGCGCGTTCACCGGGGCCCAGAGCTCGCACATCGGGGCCTTCGAGCGCGCCGATGGGGGAACACTCTTGCTCGACGAGGTGGGCGAGCTGCCCACTCAACTGCAGTCGGTGCTGCTGGGCGCCATCGAACGCCGCCGCTTCCGAAGGGTCGGCGGCTCGCGTGAAATCTCGGTGAACGTGCGCGTGATGGCGGCCACGCACCGTGAGCTGCCCGAGGCCGTGCGGACCGGCGCCTTCCGGCTCGATCTTCTCTACCGGCTGAGCACCATCACCCTCGCCGCCCCGCCGCTGCGCGCGCGGCCCGACGATCTCGAGCAGCTGGTCGAACACTTTCTGGGCGCGTCGCGGCGCGCGGATCACTTTTCTGACGCGGTCTTCGATCAGCTCCGCGCGTATCGCTGGCCGGGCAACGTGCGCGAGCTGCGCAACCTGGTGGAAGCGACGGTGGCCATGAGCGAGGTGCCCGCCTTCGTCGACGGCGCGCCTGCCAACGAGCCGCTCGGTGCGACGGTCTCGATTCCCGGCCTCGAGCACGGCTACGCCGAAGCGCGCGCGCAGGTGCTGGAAGGCTTCGAGCGCCATTACCTGGGCCAGTTGCTGAAAAAGAAGAAGGGCAACGTGTCAGCGGCCGCCCGGCACGCGCGCATGGATCGCACTCACTTGACCGAGCTGCTGCAACGCCATCAGCTCCGGCCCGCCCGCACCAATGGCGCCTGAGCTGCCGTGAAGATCCTCCTGGTCGAAGATCACCCACTCTTCCGTGAGGGGCTGGTGCACGTGTTGGCGGGGCTCGCCACCGGCGTCGAGGTGATAGAAGCCTCGAACGCGAGCGCTGCGAAGCGGGTGCTGGAAGAGCAAGACGATCTCGATCTCTTCCTGGTCGATCTCGGCCTGCCTGACTCGAAGCCCTTCGACGTGCTCGAGCTGGGGCGCAAGCTGCAGCCGCAAGTTCCCGCGGTGGTGATCTCTGCCAACGAGAGCCAGTTCGAGATCGAGCGGGCGATGGCGCTGGGCGCTCAGGGCTACGTCTTCAAGTCGGCGCCCGGCCACCTGCTGCTCGCTGCGCTGCGCAAGGTGATGAACGGTGAGCTGGCGTTCCCCCAGCGGCGGGAGAGCGCTGCGGGCGCCCCGGCGGCCGACCTCACCGCCCGTCAGCTCGAGGTGGTGAGAATGCTGGCGCGCGGGTTGTCGAACAAAGACATCGCAGTCGCCCTCGACGTGGCGGAGAACACCGTCAAGGTGCACCTCGCGACCATCTACCGGATCCTCGGAGTGAGCAGCCGCACCACGGCGCTGCTGCGCGCGCAGGAGCTGGGGCTCGTGCGTGACCGCTGACGTCGATCGCGTTCGCCTCGAGCTGCAGCGGGCCCAGCACGCCCAGACCGCGCCCCTGATGATGGCGGTGGCCAACGCCATCAGCATCGGCCTGCTCGGCGCGCTGGAGTGGATCCGCCACCCGGGCCCGCCGGTCGCAGCGTGGGTGCTTTTCCACATCGCGTTGTGGGTGCCGTACGTGGTGCGCGAGGCGTGGGTGCGCCGGCAGCCTGAGGTCGACCTGGCGGCGTGGTCGCGCTGGTGGCAGGTCAGCTACGCGCTCTCGGCGGTGATGTGGGGCCTCGAGACGCTGTACTTCTTCGACGTCGACGACCCGCTGTGGACCGCGCTGCGCCTGGTGTTCTTCGCGGGCATGGGCGTGGTGAGCGTGGTGGCCTTCGCGAATGACTTCAGCTTCCTGCGCATGGCGGCGTTGACCGCGATTCCGCAGGCGATCCTGATGTTCCTCACCCGCGATCTGCTGCACTTCGTCATGGGCTCGGGGCTGCTCATCTACATGGGGCTGTGCATCGTCTTGACGCTGCGGCTCAACCGCATGCTCACCCGCGCAGTCGAGCTGCGCTTCGAGAGCGAAGACTTCGCGCAGACGCTGCAGGTAGAAAAGGACCGCGTGGAAGATGCGTACCGCTCGAAGGCGCGGTTCCTGGCGGCGGCCAGCCACGACTTGCGGCAGCCGCTCCATGCGTTGAGTCTCTTCGTCGAGCTGCTGGCGGCGCGGGTCACCGACCCCACGCAGAGGGCGTTCGTCGATCGCATCGATCTCTCCAGCCGCGCGCTGGGCGGGCTGCTCAACGCGCTGCTCGATCTCTCGCGCGTCGATGCGGGCGCGCTCAAACCAAACCTCACGCATTTCCCCCTCTCGGAATTGCTGCACGAGCTGGAAGGTGAGGTCGCTGGCGCCGCCGCGCGCAAGAACCTGGCGTTGCTGTTCAAGCCGACCTCGCTGGTGGTGGAGAGCGATCGTGAGCTGCTCGGCCGCATCTTGCGAAACCTGTTGGCGAACGCGCTGCGCTACACGCCCGCGGGCACGGTGACGGTCGAGGCCCGGCTCGAGGGGCGCACCGTATCGCTCTCGGTCGCCGACACGGGCCTCGGCATTCCGCCCGATGCGCAGGAGAAGGTGTTCGAAGAGTTCTTTCAGGTGGGAAATCCCGAGCGCGATCGCGAGCAGGGGCTGGGCCTCGGCCTGAGCATCGTGCGCGGCATCTGCCGCACGCTGGAGCACCGCCTGACGCTCATCTCGGAACCTCAACGCGAGCTCGGCACGGAGCTGTTGGTGGAAGTGCCGCTGGGTGACGCGACGAAGGTGATCGAGCCCGTGCTCTATGAGCCAGCAGCCGACCCCGGCTTTCAAGGCCGCTGCGTGCTGGTGCTCGACGACGAGAAGGACGTGCGCGACGGCATGAGCGCGCTGCTCGAGAGCTGGAACTGCAAGCCGCTGTGCGCGGGCTCGTTCGCGGAGGCGAGCACGTTGCTCAGCTCGAGCCAGGTGCCCGACGCGGTGATCTGCGACTACCGCCTTCCGGACAACATGAACGGCGTGAGGGCCATCGAACAGCTCGAGCAGCAGGTGGGTCGGCGGCTGCCCACGCTGCTGGTCACCGGTGACACGGCCGCGGGCCGCATTCGTGAGCTCAAGCAGTCGGGCCACCCGGTGCTCTTCAAGCCGGCGCTGCCGGGCAAACTGCGCGCGGCGCTCAGCGCGTTGTTGAACCCGCGCTGAAGCACTGAAACTTTCCTCTCCCCGCTTCGGAGACTGTTGAAGTACGCCCTCGACTCGTCGGCCGCGGAGGAGGAGGAGGAGGAGGAGGGACTGGGGTAGCGCGTGTCCCGCGAGTCAGCCTCGCCCAAGAGCCCGGGCCGTCACACCGACAACGAGCGCTCATCGAGCGCGTGTAAAATACCGTCGCGGTCGAGAGGGTCGCCTTCTACGCGGCTCGCGCCCCCCACTCCGGTAGGGCCTCGGCCGCCTTTCTGTTTCCGCGCCGCTACCCCTCTGTGAAGGCAGCGCGCGCCGTGCCGATGGGCAGGAACATCCTGCGAGGCCAGCCCTCGGTGGTGAGCTCGGCGAAGTCGTACTTCCCGTAGAAGGCCGCGGCTTGCTCGTCCTTGGCGTCGACGATGATGCCCAGGCACGCGACGAGCTTCGCGGCGTCGACCACACGGAGCAGCGCGTCCATGAGCAATTTCTCTCCGATGCGCTTGCCCTGGGCCCGGTGATCGACGGCGAGGCGACCAATGAGCGCGACCGGCATCGCGTACTTGGGCAGCTTCTTGTCGAGGACACTCGCGACCGGCGCCGACTCCGCCGACGCCATGTTCAACGTGTAGAAGCCGATGACCAGAGGCAGGTTCGCGTCGGCATCGTCGGCCTTCCGCAGCACGTAGGCCCGACCGATGTCTCCGACGTGATTCGGAAATGCGTGGCGGGCGAAGTAGTCGTCAAGCGGCCGCTTGCCACAGGAGAACCCCGACTTCGTGTCGGTCTCCTCGATGGGCAACGTGATGTAGGGCGATTCCAACCCGCTCATTTTCCGTGACGTTTCGCAGCGGCGCGGAGGCGGGACCCCGGGGCTGGTGCGGTAGCGGCGAGCTTCTTGGCCTTGGCGAGCGCAGCCGACGAAAGCTTGAGCTTCTCGGGCTTCTGCGCCCACTCAAGCGCGGAGAGCGTCGGGGTAGCGAGCTCGCAAGCGGGGTGCGCTGATGACGGGTCGAGCGTCACCAGCCGACGGCCGCGACGGACTTCGACGACGGCCTTCAAGAACAGGGCGAGCGCTTCATCGATGAGCTGACTACGGCTGAGGCCCAGCTCGTCGGCCAGCTGCACGGCCGCATTCGCACGGTTGTCGGGGATGGTTGCTTCGAATCGCATGGGGACTCCTTCCCGGATAACTGAGGGATAACTGAGTGATAGCCCGCCCATCGACGGCGAGCAACCCGGCCCGGTCAAGCCCTCGAAATCACCGGATGCGAAGCGCCCTCCAACGAGGTCCGGTCAGTGCGTGTGCCCGCTGGGCATCGCCGTGAAGAGCCCGCACTCGTGGCACTCGTACTCACGGAGGTGAAGCGGTGGCTCGTCGTGCCCGAAGGTTTCTACGACGACCTCGAGCTGTTCGCGGCGTGGGCGAAGCGCGCGCACGCGCTGGTACCGGCAAAGCTGGCGAAGACGAAGAAGAAGCCGCCGAAGTCGGCCGCGCGCGAAGAAGCCTTTAGCTCGCGGGCGTGGCGTCGCTGCTCCTCAAGCGAGTGTCCGCTCGCAAGAATCCCGGGCCGTTCCGCCCTCTCTTCCGCCAAGAGTCGAGAATTGATATGCGTAGGGTATGCATATGGTGCGTACGACCGTCATGTTGGACGCTGAATCGAGGCGAGCTGCTGACGCGCTCAGCGCTAAGCTGGGCATCTCTGCGTCTGAGGTGATCCGGCGCGCCCTGGCAAATTTCCGTGATCAACAGCTGGGGGTCCCCGCGTCGTTTCGGCGCAAGCGGTCGGCCGCATTCTTGAGGCTGTCAGCGTTGATGCAGGGCGGAGCGGCCGAGGCCGAAGTGCGCGCCATCAAACGCGAGCGGCGCAGCCTATGAGCCGGTTTCACCTCGACACCGACTACTTGATTCACGCGCTGATGCGGCGAGGACATGAGCACACACGGTTGCTCGAACTCTTCGAGAGCGAGCATCAGGTCGAGCTCAGCGCGATGGCCTGGTATGAGTTCGTGCGAGGACCACGAACGCCCCAGCAGGTGGCGGTCGGCCGAAGCTTCTTCGCCGCCGCTGGAGTCATCGCGGTCACCGAAGAGGTTTCTGAGCGCGCGGCCGACCTTTTTCGGAGACTGAAGAATTCCCGGCGTCGCAGCGGAGATCTTCTCATCGCCGCCGTGGCGCTGACGCGCGGAGCCACTCTGCTCACTCGCAATTTCCGCGATTACGCCGATGTCGATGGGCTGGCCCTCGAGCCTCAGCACTGACGCGGACCAGGACTGCTCGGAGCGCAGGCCCCGTTCTCGCAGCGGAAGCTGGCGCAGTCTGTTGTTGACCGCGCTGGTTCGTGATCAACCGGCGGTGGCCGACCTGACTGCGTGATCGCCGCCGCGATGGAGCTGCTCGATGCTCGCGGTGAGCACCGCGGGTTGGTTCGGCAAAAACTTCCCCCTCAAGGCAACCGACACTCTGGTGGGTGACGCTCGCGAGCATGGGGCTGGAGGCGCGCTGCTGGTGAACCTGCCCGTCGAGGTGTGGTTCGCCTACGAACGCGAGCGCGGTGCGCGAGGGCACCACACCCATCTGGCGCATCAACGGGTTCTCGTTCGGCGCGCAGCTGGCCTACACGTTCTTCTCTCGGCTCAACCAGGCCGGAGACCGCCGGACTACCGCCGCGCGGGCCTGGGCCACGATTCGTGGTGGTGCACAGGCCGACACGCGCACCAGGGCTTCGACGGCCCCACTCACCACCTCAGCTCTCGTTGTCGATGTGACGGCTCAGGCTGTCGGGCGAGGCTGACCCGCGGCGCACCCGCACGCCCGAAGCACTGGAATGCGCCTCCGCACGCGAGACCCCCGTCCATCCTCCGCCGCGCCCGACGAGCCAGTCGCCCCGGTAGGCGACCGGGTTGACGCCCGCGGGCACCATCAGCAGCTGATCAACGCGGCTGCTTCTGCTTGTTCTTCGGCGGCGAAGCACCGACGAGACCACCAGGCAGCGTGGGCGCCGCGGCACCTTTTTTCGACTGCGCGGACAGCCGACGATAGAGGTCGTAGTTGCCTTCGTGGCGCACCACCTTGCCTTCACCTTCGAAGACGAGGAGCGCGGTGGCCACCTTGTCGAGGAAGTAGCGGTCGTGCGTGACGAGGATGACGGCGCCCGTGAACTGCATGAGCAGGCGCTCGAGCACGTTCAAGGTGACGAGGTCGAGATCGTTGGTGGGCTCGTCGAGCACCAGCACGTTGGCCCCTTCGAGGAACAAGCGCGCCAGCAGCAGGCGATTGCGCTCACCACCCGACAGGCCCTTCACCTTCATGCGCTGCATCGGCACGGGGAAGAGGAGATCGTCGAGATACTCCGCGAGGCGCATCTTCTTGTCGCCCAGGTTGATCCAGTCGTCGTCCCACGCGGCCTCGTAGACCGTCTTGTCTTCGTCGAGCGCGGTGCGGAGCTGGTCGTAGTGCACCACCTTCGTCTTGGGCCCCATGCGCACCGTGCCTGAGTCAGGCTTCATCTCACCGAGCAACGTGCGGATGAGCGTGGTCTTGCCGGCGCCGTTCTTCCCCACCAGGCCGATGCGCTCACCGGGCTGAAGGATGACGTTCACGTTGTCGAGCACCTTGAGCTCACCGAACGACTTGCAGACGTGCGTGGCCTCGATGACGGTCTGCGAGAGGCGCGGCGCGGCGGCGAGCTGCAGGTCGGGCACCTTGGGGCGCTGAAAGCCACGCTCACTGAGCAGCTTGCGCGCGCGGTCGATGCGGGCCTTCGACTTGGTGGCGCGAGCCTTGGGGCCCTTGCGCAGCCACGCGACTTCTTGAGCGATCCACATCTGGCGTTTGTGTTCGCCAGTCGACTGGTCCTGCAGCTTCACGAACTTCTGCTCGAGGTAGGCCTCGTAGTTGCCGTAGTAGCTGACGAGCCCGCCGGGCTGCTGCTCGGAGACGTGCGGCTCGACCTCGATGATGCGGTCGACCAGCCCGTCGAGGAAGTAGCGATCGTGGGTCACCAACAGCAGCGCCGACTCACGCGAGTCGAGCTCGTCTTGCAGCCACTCGACCGTCTCGGCGTCGAGGTGGTTGGTGGGCTCGTCGAACATGAGGAGGTCTGCGTGCGTGAGCAGCGCGCGGGCGATGGCCACGCGCTTCTTCTGACCACCGGAGAGCAGCTCGATGGGCTGATCCCACGTGGCGGGATCGACGCCGAGGCGGTCGAGCAGCTTGCGTGACTCGAAGGCGGTGTCCCAGCCACCGAGGTGATCAATCTTCTCGACCAACACCGAGAGGCGCTCGAGCACCTTCTCGTCGTAGTTGTGCTCGAGCGAGTCGGAGAGCCGCGCGTGCTCGTCCAACGCGTCACGCAGCGGCTGCTGGGCGACGCTCAGCTCGGTCGAAGGCGTGGAGCCCGCGGGGAACTCGGGCTCCTGCGCGAGGTGGCTGGTGCGCATGCCGCGCTGCACCTGGATGGTGGCCGAGTCGGCCTTCACCTCGCCGGTCAGCACCTTCATCAGGGTCGACTTGCCGCAACCGTTCACGCCGACGAGCCCGACTCGCTCGCCTTCTTCGATCACCAGCTCGAGGTTGGAAAAGAGGGTCCGGCTACCGAAGGAAAGGTTCAGGTCAAACGCACGAAGCAACGTCACCCGCGAGCCTGTATCTGCTCAGGTCCCCTCTGTCTCCTGTGCTCCCTCTCCCGCCGAGGGGGACTGATGAAATAGGTGCCTCGACTCCGCTCGGCACGAACGGAACCGGCCGAGAGGGTTGGTGGAAATGGGAATGGGTTTCCACCACCGGTCTCCCCGAGCCCAGTCGAGGGGGCATCTCGACTGCGCTCGATGCGAACGGTGGGGGCTGTTCCTTAAGAGAGCAGTCGAGGGAGTAGCTCTGCCTCGCGCAGCAAGTGGCCCCTCGACTGGTCTCGGGAAGACCGGTGATGAAACCCGATTCCTATTTCAATCAACCCTCTACGGGTGTCTGCCCGAGCGTGAGCTTGCTGCAGCGGCCACTTCAGGCTCCGCGTCGAGCCAGCGCAGCTGGCCGGTCTTCGGCGCGTACACCACGCGCAGCACGCTCACGTCGGTGGCTTTCGCGATGACCTTGCTGCGCCGCTTCAGCTCGCGGGCTGCGAACGAGATGCTGCTCAACGTCGCCTCGTCGTTGTCTCCAACGTGGTGACAACCGAAGTGGCCGAGGATCAGCACGGCATTCACGTGGAGACGCTTGACTGACTCTTCGACGGCTCTGGCCCCGGCCTCGCCCAACTGCGCTCCGGGCAGGCGGACGACCGAAAAAGTGCCCATCGGTTGATCGAAGATCAACTCGGGCACGACGCGGCTGTCGGTGCAGGTGACCACCACGGCGCTTGCCTGTTCGACTGAAGCAAGCGTTTCACGACGGGCGAGCGCGTCGCGTTGCCGGGTGACGCCTTCGATGAAACGCAGGTTGCCTTGCTGCAGCTCGGTGATCAGTTGCTCGAAGGTTCTTGTTTGAGCAGGCGGCGGCGGCGCGGAAGGCTCGGCGAGGGGCGCGGAGTGAGGCTGCGGAAAGGCTTCCCACTCACTGCCGGCGTCGGGTTCGGCTGCCTCTTCGACCGCCGCGGCGGGACCGTTGACGTGGTGAGCCGGCGCGGGGGCGTGGTCGCGGGTCGCCAGGAAGGCCACGCACAGCGCGAGCACCACCATCTGGCCGATGACCACCGCGACGAGCGACTTCTGCATGGGGCGGGTCAAAGCAAGGAGCGGTCCGCCTTCAACTGGGCCCAACCAATGGCCGCAGGTGAGGTGCCTTCGACCTGTCCGGGTGGGGAAAGCCCTCTCCCCGACCCTCTCCCCCGCGGGGGAGAGGGAGCGCAGGGGGAGCGCAGGGGGAGCGCAGAGGGAGACCTTGCTTGACCTCGGAGCCACGACACCCCTATTGCCCCACACGACTCATCCCGGGAGAGTGCCAATGCGTTCGTCGGTCTTCGCGCTTCTGGCGCTCGTGCCAGCTGTCAGTCTTGCCCAGGTCGTCATCAACCCCACCGGAGGCACCGGGACGACCGACGGCATCCGCCTCACCATCGGAAACACCGGCCAGCTCCAGGTGCTGCGCAACGGCACGGGCCAGCTCTACAACCCGACCCTCTCCGCCGGCGCCACGACGAACAACAGCATGACCAACGGCATCTTCCTCGCCGTGGGCAACACCGTGGCCGGCCCGCGCAACTTCGCCACCGTCGCGAGCATTGGCGTCACGCTCCAGGAGTGGACGCCCATTTCCAACACCTTCACCCCACAAGGCAGCGGCGGCACCGCGACCACCGTGTTGCGCGCCACCGTGGCCGCGCGCAACTACGACCTCACCGTCACCTGGAACTACACGTACCCCAACGACTTCGTGATCATCACGCACTCGCTGCTCATCCCCGCGGGGAACACCTCGACGGTGCGGCTGTACCACGTGGCTGACGCCTTCCTCGGCGGCGACGACTTCGGCCCGAGCTTCTTTTCCCTGGGTCCGCCCGCGCTCGTCGGCGGCTACCGCCCCGCAAGCAACATCGTCGAGGCCTGGCGCTACCGCAGCGGCATCACGTGGACGGGCTACTTCGCTGGCTTCTACGCGTGCTTGTTCGACGCGGTGGATTGCCCGGTGGGCCAGACCAACTCAGTCAACGCGGCGGGCACGTTCACCAACTACGTCGAGCCCGCCACCGTCGACAACTCGTTCGGCATCATGTGGAACTTCGGCTCGATGCCGGGCACGTACAGCTCGCTCAACGATCTGACCTTCTATTCCTTCCAGCCGCAGCTCTCGAAGAAGTTCGGGGCCACCGCGCTCACGTCGGGCATGTCGACCACGCTGACCTTCACCATCGACAACGTGCCGGGCGCGCTGCCGCAGACGAACCTCGGCTTCACCGACACCTTCCCTGCGGGCCTGGTGATGGCGAACAACACGCTCACCAACACCTGCGGCGGCTCGGTCACCACCGCCGCGGGCGCAGCGATTGCCGCGGGCAGCAACTCGGTCAGGCTCGCCGCGGGCGGCTTTGCCACGGGCACCTCGCGCTGCACCATCGTGGTCAACGTCACCAGCAGCGTGGCCGGCGCGTACGTCAACGGCGAGAACAACATCTCGGGGTTGTCGGTGCTGGAGAACCAGGTCACCGCGCAGACGCTCTCGGTGGTCATCGGCGCGCCCATCGTCACCCTCGACGCGCCCGGCACCATCAACAGCGGCAACGCCACGGCGTACCGCGTGTCGGGCACCTGCCAGGACACCAACGGCGTGGTGACCGTGCGCGTCGGACCCTTGAGCACCTCGACGCCCTGCTCGGGCGACCGCTTCACCACCACGCTTTCGGTCAGCTCGTTGCCCGACAGCACCAGCGTGAGCGTGTCGGGTGCGCAGACCAACGGCGCGGGTACGGGCTCGGGTTCGTCGACCACCGTCAAAGACACCATCGCGCCCGGCGTGCCGACCTTCACCATGCCGACGGCCGGCGCGTTCTCCAACGACGGCACGCCCACCATCGCGGGCACCGGAGAAGTCGGCGCCACCGTGCGGGTCTTCGCTGGCACCACCGAAGTCTGCAGCACCATCGTCCCCTCCTCGGGCAACTGGAGCTGCACCTCGAGCCTGTTGGTCGACGACGTCTACTCGCTGACCGTGCGAGCGACAGATCCCGCGGGCAACAGCGGCGCGACCTCGCCCGGCCGCACCATCACCATCGACACCACGCCGCCGCCGGTGCCGGTCATCAGCAACCCCGCTTCAGGAGCGACCGTCGCGCCGTTGCCTCCGGTGTCGGGCACCTCAGAGCCGCTGGCCACCGTGCTGGTCTTCGAAGGCAGCACCCAACTGTGCAGCACGCCTTCTGACGCTTCAGGCCAGTGGAGCTGCCCCACCTCGCTGGGCACCGGCGCGCACACCATCATCGCCCGGCAGATCGATCGCGCGACCAACGTGGGCACCAACTCGCCCGGCCGCACCTTCACCGTGGCCAACGTGCCCACCGTCACCCTCGACACGCCGGGGCCCATCAACGCGGCGAACGTCACCTCGGTCGCGGTGGCCGGCAACTGCACCACCGCCGCGGGCCTCGTCACCGTACGCGTGGGCACCGTGCAGGTCGGCACCAACTGCACCGCGGGCCGCTTCTCTGCGTCGGTCAACGCGTCGGCGCTGCTCGACGGGCCGGCCATCGTGCTCACCGCGCAGCAGACCAACGTCACCGGCACGGGCACCGACACGCGCAGCACCGTGAAAGACACCGTCGCGCCGACCACGCCCCTCATCGTGGTGCCTGCCGAGATGTCGTTCAGCAACACCACCACGCCGACGTTCACCGGCACCGGCGAGCCTGGCAGCACCGTGCGCGTCAGCCGCGGCGGCGTCGAGCTGTGCAGCACCGTCGTGCCCACCTCGGGCCAGTGGGCCTGCACCTCGTCTGGCCTGCTGCCGGGCGTGGTGGTGGTGACCGTGCGCTCGACCGATGCCGCCGACAATGCCTCGGGCGTCTCGCCGCAGCGCACCTTCACCATCGACACTCAGGCGCCCGTGGCGCCCATCATTTCCACGCCCACCATGGGCGCTTCGGTCGCGCCTTCACCGATGCTCACCGGCACCGCCGAGCCGTTCGCAGTGGTCAGCGTGTTCGAAGGCGCCGCGCTGGTGTGCTCGGTCGTCGCCGACGGAACGGGCGCGTGGACCTGCAACACGGTGCTCGGCTCGGGCCCGCACACGGTGATCGCCCGCCAGGTCGATCGTGCGGGCAACGTCTCTGTCGATTCGTCGGCACGCAGCTTCGAGGTGCAGGGGCTGCCCAACGTGCTGCTCAACACGCCCACCGACCTCAACGCGGCCAACGCCGAACGCTACGTGGTCACCGGGGCGTGCACGCAGAACGCGGGCGACGTGACGGTGAGCGTGGGGTTGATTTCCCAGGCGGCGCCGTGCGCAGGCGGCATGTTCAGCGCCACCATCGACGTGCGTGCGTTGCCTGACGGCACCATGGTGACGGTGCGCGCGGCGCAGACCACGGCGGCGGGCACGGGCTCGGACACGCGGGTGGTTCGCAAAGACGCGACCGCGCCGATGGGTACGTCGATCTCCGCGCCTGTGCAGGGCACGGTGACCACCAACAACACCCCGCCCATCAGCGGCAGCGCCGAGCCGGGCGCCACGGTGACCATCTACGTCAACGGCAACGAGGTCGGCACCGCGGTGGCCAACGGCATGGGCCTGTGGACGTTCACGCCGCCGACGCCCATCGCTGACGGCGTGTTCGTCATCAGCGTCACCGCGCGGGATCAAGCGGGCAACCAGGGGCCGGTGGTCACCGGGCCGACGTTCACCATCGACAGCCTCGCGCCTCCCGCGCCGGTGATCATCACCCCCGCGGGCAACTCGCAGGCCGATGTCGATCGCCCGCTCGTCATCTCGGGGGGTGGTGCAGAACGCGGCACCACGGTCACCGTGTACATCGATGGCCGCGAGGTCGGCACGGCGGTGGCTGATGACGCGGGCCGGTTCTCGGTGACGGTCGACCCGGCGACGATTGGCCAGGGTCCCCATGTGGTGACGGCCGAGGCCCGCGACGCAGCGGGCAATACGAGCCCGAAGTCGGCGCCGGTGGACTTCGCCATTCGCGCGGCCGATGCGCGGTTCGCGGGGCAAGGCGTGATTGGGTGCAGCTCGGCGGGTGGGCTCGAGGTGCTGGCGGTGCTTGGGCTGCTGGGTCTTCGGCGCCGGCGTGAGGTGCGTTCTTGAGGCCCTCACCCCGAGAGACTGTTGAAAGAGGTGCCTCGACTCCGCTCGGCACGAACGGAACCGGCCGAAATCCGTTCAGGCCGAGCGAAGTCGAGGGCGTACTTCAACACTCTCCCAGAGGGAGAGAGGGCCTCGTCGTCCTCATCACGGCGCTACTTTCGACTACGGCGTTTGCTCAGCAGGCGCAGCCGCTTCCTTCTTTCTCGTTGTCTCGCTTCACGCTCAACGACGGTGGCCGCGGAGGCCTCGCTGCCGCGACCGGCGACACGCTGCCGCTGCACCGCTTCCGCGCGAGCCTGGGCATTCACTACGAGAACAACCCGCTCGTGTACTACCGGGACAACACCCGGGTGGGCGCGCTGGTGGCTCACCGGGCGCAACTGCACCTCGGCCTCGGGTTCGGCATCACCTCGTGGCTGCAGGTGACCGCCGAGCTCCCGATGGTGATCGCCCAGACCGGCGACGACCTCACGCAGTCAGCAGGCACCGTGACGCCCGATGGCTTCGGCCTCGGCTCGACCCGGCTCGCCCTGCGCGCCGGGTTTCTCTCGCAGGGTGCAGGTGGCATCAAGGCCGACGCGCCGCTCGATCTCGCGCTGCAGTTGGGGCTCTCGCTCCCTTTCGGCGTGGGCAACGCGCTCAACATCGAGAGCGGCTGGAACTTCGTGCCGCAGCTCTCCGCGGGCGCCAACGTGGGCGCGGTGCGGCTCGGCGGTGAGGTCTCTTTTCTCATTCGGCCCCCCACCGTGCTCACCGAGAACAGCGTTCGCGACACCGTCGGCTCGCAGCTGGGCCTGCGCGGGCTCATCTCGAGCAATGGTGACGGCGCGCGCTTCGAAGGCTCCTTTCACTCGCTCATTCCCATCGAAGGCGGGGCGCCCCCGGGGTTCGAGCTGCTGGGCGGCGTGCGCGTACCGATTGGCCCCATCGAGTTGTTCGCGC
This sequence comes from Archangium sp., assembly GCA_043773025.1. Taxonomy (GTDB): domain Bacteria; phylum Myxococcota; class Myxococcia; order Myxococcales; family Myxococcaceae; genus Archangium_A. Next base: position 6,863 of record JAYVFP010000371.1, on the reverse strand, counting down.
TCGGCGGCCCCGGCTTCGGCAGCCTGCCCGGCACGCCGACCTTCCGGGTGTTCGCGGGCATCGGCCTCAAGCCCCAGGCACAGAAGTGTGAGGCAGGTTCGCAGCACACGCCGGCGGAGTGCCCCGAGCTTGATGACGATCGCGACGGCCTGAAGAACCGGGTCGATCGGTGCCCCCTGGAACCTGAGGACAAGGATCAGTTCGAAGACGACGACGGCTGCATCGATCCCGACAACGATCGCGATCGCATCATCGACTCTGAGGATCAGTGCCCGATCGAGCCGGGCCCGAAGTCGAACAACGGCTGCCCCATTCGCGTGCGCGACAACGACAACGACGGCACGCCCGATCTCGAGGACAAGTGCCCCACCATTCCGGGACCCAAAAACCGCGACGGCTGCCCCATCAAGGATGGCGATCTCGACGGCGTGGAAGACGAAGTCGATGCGTGCCCGACCGAGCCGGGCCCGAAGGAACGCAAGGGCTGCCCCCTGAAGGACAGGGACGCAGACACCGTGGAAGACGCCCGCGACAACTGCCCCGACGTGAAGGGCCTCGTGGAGAACGCCGGCTGCCCCGCGGCCGAACGTCAACTGGTGATCATCACGGCGGACAAGCTGGTCATCTCCGACAAGATCTTCTTCGCCACGGCGAAGGCCACGATTCTTCCGGTGTCGTTCGGGTTGCTCAACCAGGTGGCGTCGGTGCTCCGGTCGCACCCGGAGCTCGCGATGGTCACCGTCGAGGGCCACACGGATGACAAGGGCAGCGCGAAGTTGAACCGCAAGCTCTCACTGGCTCGCGCGAAGTCGGTCAAGGCGTACCTCGAGCATCAGGGCATCGACTCGAGCCGGCTCAATGCGTTGGGCTTCGGGCCTGATCGCCCGGCAGATGACAACAAGACCGAAGCGGGCCGGGCGAACAACCGGCGCGTCGAGTTCATCATCGAGCATTGAATTTCTTCTCGAGCTCGAACGCCACGTCGATGGTCTTCTTCCCGGGGTCGACCGTGGTCTGCGGGGTGATGTCCACCGTGTGGCCCTGAAGCAGCGCACGCGCTCGCAGCTTCTCCATGTCGCGTTGGAGCACCGCGCGCGAGAACACGCTCCTGGGCTTCGCCTCCATGCCCTTGAGCACGTCCTTCTCGACGCCCAGTGAGAAGCCGGTGAGCGTCACCTTGCCGAGGCGAAACACGTCGCCTTCCTTCACCTGAAAGACCACCTCGACCGCACCCGGCGGGGCTGCCAGCGCGCGCGTGGTGCTCGCCACCGCCACGTTCACCATGCCGTAGTCGAAGTACACCGTGGTGATGGCCAGCGTGTCGCGCTCGGCCATTTCCTGCAGGTAGGCCATGCCCACCGACGAGCGGATCGCCTTGCGCAGCTCGGCCTCAGGCAGCTGCTTGATGCCCTCGAACGAGACCGCCCCCACCTTCACCTGATCACCTTCTTCGATCGAAAGCGTGAGCTGCGCGTTGCCGCCCCCCACGCTCGTCACCGTGGCCGTCGCCTTTGCAGCCGGGTAGCCCAGCCCCGCGTAGAGCGCCTTGACCGTCTCAGTGAGCGTCTTGAGCACGAAGGGATTGGCGCGCAGACCCGAGTGCGCGAGTTCCTTGAAGTCCTCCACCTTCACCGCGTGAACGCCGGTGTACTCGACCTTCGTGATCCACTCGTACTCGCTGACCACGTAGGTGAGCATCACGCTCTTCGAAGCGAGCGGCTGCGCCACCACCACCACGTCACGCAGCAGGTTCTGCTCGAACATCAGCTCGATGTCGGCGCGCACCAGGCTCGCATCGACGACGTTGCCTTCGCGCGGCGCGACCAGCTCGTGCAGGCGCAGGTAGCTGTCTTCGCTGGCGCCCACCAGGCACACCTTTTCCACGATGACCCCCAGCGCGCTGCCCGCCTCGGAGTACGGCACCGGGCCCGTCGGGCACACCCCCACCAACGGCGGCCCTGGCTTCGGCTCGGTGGCCGGCGCCTTCTTCGCGGGGCCCGTGGTGGCGCACCCTGTGAGCAGCATCAACCCGACCACGGCCCTCATTCGCGCACCTCGATCACCGCGACCGCGCGCAGCTCGGCCAGCAACCTCGCCCGTTCGCTCATCAGAAAGGCGCCGCGATCGGCTTCGGCTTCGGGCTCGGCCATGCGGTTCGAGCGCACGTTGAGCCACTTGAGTTCGAAGATCTTCTGCTTGAGCACAGCGCGGTACGCATCGCGCTCGAAACCCTGGCGCCGCGTCTCGGCGATGAGCTCAGCGACGGAGATCTGATTCTGGCGCGCCACCTCGGCCAGCGCGGCCTCGACCTCTTCATGCCTCACCTCGAGCTTGAGGCGCATCGCGTCTTTGAAGATGAGCGCGTCTTCGATGAGCGAGCTCAACGCCTCTTTCCGAACCTGCGCCTTCTGCGCCAGGGTCTTCGCCAGCGGCAGGAGCGGTCGGGCCCGCTCATTGACGGCAGAGCGGGTGATGGCCTGGAGATCGACGACGGCGACGATGCGATCGACCAGCAGCGCATCAGCACGCGCCAGAAGCGAAGCCACGGACCACCAACACAAAAGCAGGCGCACCGTGTGACCGTACCTCAGCACGCTGCCGAACATCGCCGAGGCGAGCGGCGAGTTGGTGGTGCAGACCGGCGTATCACCCGGCGCGTTGGTGGCCGTCGTCGCGCCCGCCTCAGGGTTGAAGTTGGTGCACCCGTGGCCAGCGGCGTCTCGACACTGGCATGCACACCGGCAGCACGAAGTTCACCTTCGGGTCGCGGTAGGTGATGGCGACGCGTTGTCTGACGGACCCTCGTCGTACGTGCCGAGGACTCCGATTTCGAATCCACACCCCATGAACAGCGCTGCACACACCAGACTGACCGACGCTCCACACACCACTTGAATGAGTCGACGCAAGGGACACCCTCCTTCGAACGAGTGGACCTTTCGTCGCTGCATCCGTTACGCCAGCAACGCGTTACCCGGGTGACCGACTGTGGCGCCGTGGGCGACGAAGCGTTTGCGCGCGCAACCAGGTTCCGACGTGAAGTCAGAGCGCGTGGAACTGCGCCGAAGCCGACTGGCCTGCGCCCTTCACGTCGAGGCCGTTGACGGTGATGGAGGTCTGTCCCGCCCGCAGCGCCTTCACGCTGAACGTGTCACCCGTGAGGGGAACGTTCACTTCGAACACCGAAGCGTCGTCGACCTCCACCGAGGAGATCGACTCGATGAAGTTGAGCCCGATGTTCACGTACTGAAAGCGGGCCTCGAACGTCGCTCCGACCGCGAGTGGCCGAAGCGGCGTGGTGACCTTCAGCTCGGAACCATCGGCGCACCCGAGGGCGCAGGTCACCCACCAGAGAACGACGAGCTTCTTCAGGTCTCGACCTGACCTGTGAGCAGGCCCGCAAGCTCGCCGGTCCTGGTGCGGCCGACGATGAAGGTCGAGAGGGAGTTGTCACCGAAGCGGTAGACCTTCACGTCGGTCAGTTGAGAATCGATGGAGATCTTGAGCGCGGCGAAGCGGGCCGCGCGCGCGGTCGAGTCGGGATCGCCCGGATCGTGATCGATGGCCAGGCGGTTGAGGAAGTCGTTCGCGTTGCGCTCTTCGACGTTGGTGTGCGTGCTCAGCGGAATCTGGGAGGGATCCATCCACATCAGGTCGGCGATGGCTGCGTCGTGCTGCGCGCTGAACTGGGCGCGAACGAGAGCGGCGGTGATGGGCGCGCCGTTGAGCTGCGTGCCGGTGAGGAACTTGAACTTCGCGTCGGTCTCGCTGGGCATCAACAGCCCGTCGGTGGCGGCCTCGAGCTTCGTCTTCACTTCGGAAAGCGCGCTGGAAGGAGCAGGCGGGGTGCCCGGCACCGTCTTGCCGCGCAGCATGAAGAAGTCTTCCTTGAGGTCGTTGGGCAGCTTCGCGCCGTCAGCCAGCGAGAGCTTGCCGTCGGTGCCCGCGGCGACTTGCGCGGCGCGCAGGGCGTAGGCCTTCGCCGAGGTGGCCAGCACTTCGAGGCTGACCGACTGCTTGCCGGTCGCCTTGAGGTAGTTGATGGCGTTGTCCGCGAACACCTTGTCGGCGTCGGGCCGCGCGGCGAGCTTGGTGGCTTCCGACATCGTCAGCCGCCCGTCGCTGCCCGCCGCCTTCTTCACGGCCTGCTTGAAGTCGGTGCTCCAGGTTTCGGCGAAGGCTTTGGGCGAGGGGGTCGTGGGGATGCGGGGCATGCCCTATTATCGGCAGGCGTGTCGCTAAGTTGCCTACACTGCCAGTTCAATTAATCCGGCGGCTTGGAAGGCTCTCGGTTAACCCACTGACGTGTCTTCGCCCCTTGCTGTGACTGAGCCCAACGCGCGGCGAGGAAGACGGGTCACCGTCGTGCTCCCGTGGGATCAAGATCCGACGCTCGCCGCCTTTCCCCAAACGCCCGCTGACGGTGACCTGCTGGTGCTGGAGACGAAGGCGAAGGTGCACGCGCTGCCATGGCATCGGCAGAAGCTGACCTTGGTGGTGAGCTCGCTGAGGCACTTCGTCGAAGAGCGGCGCGCCGCGGGTTTTCACGTCGAGCACCGGGTGGCTGACGACTACGCGCAAGGCATCGAGGCGTTCGCCAAATGGGCGAAGCCGTCTTCGATTCACATCACGGCGCCGCGCGAGTGGGCGATCGATGCGCGCATTCGAAAAGTCAAAGGCGTGACGGTGCATGAAGACGGTGGCGAGGGGGGCCACTTCCTCATCACGCGCTCGCAGTTCGCTGATTGGGCGCGCACGCAGAAGGGCCAACTGCGGATGGACAGGTTCTACCCGGAGATGCGCAAACGGCTCGGCCTGCTGGTCGACAAGAACGGCAAACCCACCGGCGGCAAGTGGAGCTTCGACGCGGAAAATCGTGAACACGCGCGCGGCGTCGTCGTGCCGAAGGTGCCGTGGTTTCCGCCCGATGAGCTCACGAAGAAGGTGATGCACTGGGTCGGCAAGGTCGGCGCGTGGGGAAACCTCGAGGGCTTCGGTTGGCCGGTGACACGCACGCAGGCGCTGAGCTGGCTCAATCACTTCATCAAGGTGCGGCTCTCGAAGTTCGGGCCCTACGAAGACGCCATTCGCAGCGATGAGCCGTTTCTCTTTCACTCGTTGTTGTCGGTGCCGCTCAACCTGGGGCTGCTGCGGCCCGAAGAGATCGCGCGCGCCGCGAACGCGGCCTACGAACGGGGCGACGTCACGCTCGCCTGCGCGGAGGGCTTCATTCGCCAGGTGATCGGCTGGAGAGAGTTCATTCGCGGCGTTTACTGGCAGCTGATGCCCGGGCTGCGCAGCGCCAATCAGCTCGAGGCCACCCTGCCCCTGCCTGACTTCTTCTGGCAGCCCGAGCGCACTGAAATGCAGTGTGTTCGCGAGGCCGTGCAGTCGGTGGAACAGACGGGCTACCTCCATCACATCGGCCGGCTGATGGTGTTGTGCAACTACGCCACGCTTGCGGGTCTTGATCCACGCGCGGTCTCGCATTGGTTCTGGGCCGCGTTCGCCGACTCGTACGAGTGGGTCGAGTTGCCGAACGTGGTGGGCATGGGCATGCACGGCACCAGCGCCTTCACCAGCAAACCGTACGTCGCCAGCGCGGCGTACATGAAGCGGCAGTCAGGTATGTCGGCGAAAGGCCGCGGGCCAAAAGCGGCGTTGAACGAGGCGCCGTGTGCACGCTGCGCGTTCGACCCCGATCAACGCGTGGGCCCGAAGGCGTGTCCGTACAACGCGATGTACTGGGACTTTCTGGCCAAGCACCGCGAGCGCTTGAAGAGCAACATGCGCATGCGGCAGTTGCTCTCGACGCTCGATCGTTTCGGCCCGGCTCAAGTCAAAGAGATCCACGCGACGGCGGAGGCGCACCGGAAATCGCTCAAGCCGTTCAAGCCCGCGTGGAAGTTCGACGAAGACGCCGGCTGACGGGCCAGCGCTTCAGTGACCGACGCGTTTTTCGAGGTCGGCAAGTCTTCGCTCGGCATCGTCGAGGCGGCCGTCGACGTTGGTCCGATGCTCGAGCGCGGTCTTGATGCCCCGCGCGAGCATCACCATCTGCTGAGCCAGGTCGCGCAAGCTCGTCTCAGTCACTTCGAAGCGCTGGTCCATCTTCTCTAAGCGCTGGTCCATCTTCTCGAAGCGCACTTCGCTCTTGTCGGACGACCGGCGCACTTCGTCGCGGATCTCCTGCAGCAGACGTACGGTGAGGTTCTCGGGCTCCATTCCTGAAACCTTAACATCGCCCACAGACATATCCGAGGCACCCTCAACCTTCGGAGCAGGGGAATCGCATCATCGCCCTGCGCCCGAAATCGCTACCTTTTTTTCGGGTGCAGATTGCTTCGAGAACAGTCCGTCGAGTCGTCGAGCGTGCCGTCCGTGGGCTTCGACGCGAGCCTCTCGGCGATGGAAATCGAGTTCGCCGGTGGCGCGGCACGCCGAGCAACAGGCCCCACCTCGTCGGGTTCATCGTCATCGCCTACTGACAGCCGAGGAACGCGTCATGCAGGCACAGACAAACAGAGTCGCGAGGAGTCGTCGCACGAGCGGCACGCGACCGCAGCCAGTGGATGGAGAAGAAAGGCCTTGAAGAAGGCGGTGCGTCAGGCTGCGATTCGTTGCGCGTCCCGAGCAGGCCTCTCTCTTCGAGCACGGATGCGAGGGTGAACAGGTGAGGCCCGGGTCGTTTTTTCTGGCTATGACACCCGTGATGTCATCACCGGTACCACGGCTGTAAAAGTTGCCCCGGGCTGACCTCGTCACATGAGCATCCTCGCGACGTGCGAAGAGCCCGCACGCGATGAGCACGAGGGAGACCCGGGCAGCCAGCACCTTTCTTTCGGGCTGCAGGTCACTGAACC
>JAYVFP010000370.1:0-6786 GCA_043773025.1 Archangium sp. | reverse complement strand
CCTGCGTCGACACGGGCGTCAGCGGCGGCGGCGGGGCCGACACCGAGAACATCATCTACCCGCCCGGGCGCCCCGCCCCCCGCGGCCACTACATCGTGCGCGTGGATTATTGGGCCGAGTGCAGCGGCGCGCCCGAGGTGCCCTTCGTGGTGACGGTGCGCAACGGCAACACCGTCACCCGGCGCACCGGCGTGTTCCACCCGGGAGAATCCGACTCCGGGCAGGAGGGTTCGGGCGTCACCATGCTTGAGTTCGACGTGCCCTGATTTTCTGGGTCGCTTCTTCTTTCTGGGTCGCTTCGCCTCGGCGCAACTTCCGCTCCGCTTCAGCTGCGCTCGCCCAGCGTTCCGCTGGACCGGCTTCGCTGCTGAGAATATGGGACAGGCAGCCCCTCGTGTCAGACGACCCCTTCATCCCCCCGCTCGATCCGCTCATCGGAGCGCAGGTCGGCGACTACCAAATCATCGAGCCCGTCGGCGAAGGCGGCATGGGCGTCGTGTATCGGGCCATTCAACCGGTCATCAAGAAGCGGGTGGCCATCAAGGTGCTCAAGCCCCAGGTGGCGGGCGACGAGCAGCAGGTGCGAAGGCTCATCGCCGAGGCCGAGTCGGTCAACGCCATCGGGCACCGCGGCATCATCGACATCTTCGGCCTCGGCACGTTGGCCGACGGCCGGCCCTACATCGTCATGGAGTTCCTCGACGGCGAGGCGCTCGACGTGTGGTTGCAGAAGCAGCCGGGCGGGCGGGTGCCGTTGCTCACCGCGCTCGAGCTGCTGCTCGAGGTCTGCGCGCCGCTCTCGGCCGCGCACCGCGCCAACGTCATTCACCGCGACTTGAAGCCCTCGAACGTCTTCTTGTGCCGCCAGGCCGACGGTACCCGGTTCCTCAAAATCCTCGACTTCGGGCTCGCCAAACGCGCCGTGGGCCTCGACGGCAATACCAAGCAGACCAGCCAGTCGGTGGTCTCGGGCACGCCCGACTACATGGCCCCGGAGCAGGCGCGCGGCCTCTCGATTTCCCCCCGCAGCGATCTCTACGCGCTGGGCGTGATGGCCTTCGAGCTCTTCACCGGCCGGGTGCCTTTCCTGGGCGCCACCCCGATGGACGTGATGGTGGCGCACGTGGGCACCGCCCCTCCTTCGCCGCAGTCGCTCGAGCCGTCGTTGCCTGCCGAACTCGACACCCTGGTGCTGCGCCTGATGGCCAAGGCGCCCGAGGCCCGGCCCCAGACGGTGGAAGAAGTGCGCGCCGCGCTGGAAGACGCAGTGGTGAACCTCGGCAACCCCCGGCCGCGCAGCTCGCGCGAGATGCCCGCGGTCGTACCGGAGCCCACCGCCGACCCGTCGTTGCCGCCGATGTTTTCGCAGACCCCCCACACCGCCTCGAAGGTGGCGGCAGAGCCCCGGGTGCAGCCTCGCTCGCGGGTGGGCGCCTGGCTGGGGCTCGTGGTGGTGCTGGGCCTTGCGGGTGCGGGCGCGACGTACGTGTTCACCCGGCCTGAGCCGAAGCCCGTGATGTCGCCGTTGGTGGCGATGGTGGACCCCCCCACGTCGATGGATGAGCCTGATGCCGGTGACGCCATCGAGCTGCTCGACGCAGGCATGCTGCTCGAGGTGCTCGAGCTGGCCGAGGTCAAGCCCGTCAAGGGCAAGGCGCCTCCGCTCACCTCGAAGCAGCTCAAAGACCGCATCGCCAAACTCACCGCGCGCGCGAAGAAGAAGAAAGACCTCGACCCCACCGCGCTGCAGTTCCTCGGGCGCTATCGCATCGAGGCAGCCGCGGCTGACTCCACCGCGCGAAGGCTCAAGCTCGAAAAAGCACTCACCGACTGGGAGCGCACCTTCCTCAAGAAGTAGAAAGGCGCCATGACTGACGGGGCTTCAGGCTGGCGCCCGCTCTGCCGGCTTCCAGGAGCAGTCGAAGACCATGTTGCAATCCGTCGCGCCGACTCTGCTGCGAACGATGTCACCCGTCTTCCCGCACATCTCGTAGACGAACCGGAGCGACCCCTTCCAGCACCACCACGACACGTCGTGAACCGGGTCTGGGTGCGTCACCACCAGCAGGCCTGAGTTCGGCCCGGTCGACTTCCATTCGGCGCTCACGTTCAACATGAGCGAGCGCAGCGACATGTCCATCCTCTTGAGGATGCTGTCGGGGGAAGCGCCAAAGAGGGTCAGGGTCACGGACAAAAAGGGCGACATGATGGGCCCGATGGACTGCTTGACGGCCGCGTAGTTGAGCGCTTCGACGCCCTCGTTGCCCTCGAGGCGCTGCACCGCCTCAGCTGCGTCGACCACGATGAACCCGTCATGCCACTTGGTGGACATCGGGTTGGCGAGGGCATGCCACTTGGTGGACATCGGGTTGGCGAGGGCGAACCGCGTGGCGGGTTGCATCGTCGCCAGCGCGTCTTTCTCGCACTTCAGGTGAGTCAGGCCGATGGCCAGCGAGCGCACCCCGACGCTGCTGTATTTCCACTCCATGGCGTCACTGTAAAGCCAGCGCGGCGCAGGGGAACTTCCCGGCCGAGGTCGCGGGTACGCAGACTCAGCGCGTCGCCGCCCCGCGCGCGCGGGCTTTGCGCACTTTCCAGGACTGTTTCGAGGGGCAAAAGAGGTGCCTCGTTTGCAGGTCGAGGGATGACCACATGAAAAATCTCACTCGACTGGCGCTCCTCTCCGCCGTGCTCGCCTCCTGCGCCGTGTTCGCCCAGGACGGGGACGGCATGCGCCGCTCCGGCTACCTGCTCGACAGCTCGCCGCAAGAGCGATCGACCCGTTTGGCGCTCTTCGCGGTGTTGCCCTACGGCTACTTCGGGCTGGGCGGCTTTCCCATCGGCGTGGGTGGCACCTTCTACATCCCGCTGGTGAAAGACGGCTTCATCCCCCAGGTCAACGATGAGTTCGGCATCGACTTCGGCGCCGACGTCGTCTTCTTCCTGGGCTTTTCCAGCCCCTTCGCGTTGTGGATTCCGGTCTCCGTGCTGTGGACCTTCCACATCCTGGACAACCTGCAGGTGTACGCGAAGGCCGGCGTCGCCTTGCGCATCTGGCCCGGCTACCTGAACCAGAGCGTGTGGCCCGACTTCACCACCGCGGTCGGCTTGAACTTCATGATCAGCAGGAGCTTCGGGCTGCGCGCTGAGGCCGGCTACCCCGGCATCAAGCTCGGCATCGTGCTCAACTTCTAAAGCCCGACGACGCGGTCACACCTGGCGGGGCGGCCCTGAAACCTGCGCCTCGACCGGCATCACTTCGCGGGCTTCTCGAATGTCACCCGAGCCACAAGCCGGGCAGGGGGCCAGCAACTTCTCCACGCGCCAGTGGCCGAAGGAGGAGACCTCCACTTCGAGGGCGCCCTTGCCGCAGACACAAGGCAACGACTCGTTCGTCTTCATGCGCTTAAACTTGCCCCCACTCCTGGACCGGCTCAACGCGCCCGATGGGTGAGTTACGAGCGGGTGACGCCCCTTTTGAATCACCGTGGCGGGAGCCCACCCAAATCGGGTACTCCCCCAAGCCATGGGCGCACAATGGAAGCTGAAGGGCAAAGAGGCGAACTCGGCCGCCAAGGGCAAGCTCTTGAGCAAGGCCGCCAAGGAGCTCTTGATGGCCGCCAAGGCCGGCGCTGACCCATCGACCAACGCGCGCCTGCGCATCGCCATCGAGTTCGCCAAGAAGGTCAGCATGACCAAAGACACCCTGGAGCGGGTCATCAAGAAGGGCTCAGGTCAGCTCGACGAAGAGGTGAACTACGAGACGGTCACCTACGAAGGCTTCGCGCCGCACCAGGTGCCCCTCATCGTGGAGTGCCTCACCGACAACCGCACGCGCACCGCCAGCAACATCCGCCAGCACTTTCGCAACGGGCAGATCGCCGCCACTGGCGCCATCTCGTGGGACTTCAGCCGGCTGGGGGCCATCGACGCGAAGGGCCCGGCCGGCGCAGACCCCGAGACCTCGGCCATCGAAGCGGGCGCGCAGGATCTCGAGGCGGGCGAAGAGGGCGTGACGCACTTCTATACCGAGCCGACTGACCTCGACGCCGTGCGCAAGGCGCTGGAAGCGACGGGGTGGAAGGTCGAGTCGGCGGCGCTGGTGTGGCGCGCGAAGAACCCGGTCACCGTGGCGCCCGAGCACCAGGCCCAGGTGGAGAAGTTCCTCGCAGAGATCGATGAAGATGATGACGTGCAGACGTTGTTCGTGGGGATGAAGTGATTTTGGGCCCCTCACCCCGGCGGGGCGAGGGGATTTTTACTGGTAGCCCTCGGGCAGCGGCGCTCCGGGGATGGTGATGATGGGCGGCTTCGCGGGTTCCGGCGGCGGCGCAGGCTTGGCAGGCACCAACACCGGGCCCGCATCCGGAATCACTACGGTCTCGGTCGCCTTGCCCCACAATCCCTTGTCGGTGAACAGGTAGCTCACCCCCGCACCCGCCGCGCCGAACTGCTTCTGGCAAGCAGGGCTCGCCGACAACACGAACGCGCTCGCCGCCCGCCCATCGGGCAACACCGCTTTCGGGCCGGGCGAAAAGCAGGCGCCAAAGCGGGTGACGAAGACCTGCTCCTGCATGCCGGGCCAGGGTTGATCAGCGAGCTCGCCTGCATCCACCTCCTCGGCCGTCTCCGGGGTCTGCTCGGGCGGCGGCGGCGCCGACAGCACCCGGCCCGCGAACGGATCGACCGGCGCGGACGGCGGCGGCTTGACCTGCTCGGCCTTGAGGCGCGCCTGCTCTGCGAGAATCTTCGTGGCCAGCGCCTGAGCGCGCGGCTTCTCGACCGCGTCTTCGGGGATCGCCTGCAGCCCACTCAACACCGAGTCCATCTGCGGCGAGAGCCAGGCGTCGTCGCCGTCACGTGCGACGAGGATGGAGTGCTCAGACTCCAGCTTGAAGAACTCGGGGCTCGATTTCTTGCGGCAGCCCGTCAGCATCAAGGCCGGCACCAGGAGCAGCAACACCACGGGGGTTCGCATGATCGCGGACTGTCTCCCCGGTCTCTGGTGCGCGCAAGTTGCCGACCGCGACCCACACGTGCCGACGCGGCCGCTATGCAAAATGTTGCTGACCTCTTTGCGAGCCGCAGGGTTCGAGCGCTGCAAGTGGTCGGATTTCGTAGACCCGAAGGTGGTATCGTCGCTTGCACAGGTGAGCCAAGCCATGACCTCCCGCCCTTCCCGCGTAGGCTTCACCCTCCTCGAGATCATGATCGTGATCGCCATCATCGGCATCGTGACGTCGATGGCGGCCGTCACCGCGACGCAGATCGGCGCGCGCAACGCGACCCAGAATGCCGCTTCCGACTTGAGCAGCCTGCTTCAGGGGGCCCGGGCCCGGGCGGAGCAGCGCGGCAGCGACGTCTACGTCGTCATCTACCCCCGCTGGGACAAGACCGCGGGCGCCACCACCACCACCGGCCGGGGCGCGTTGTTCGTCTTTGAAGATGGCAACGGCGACTTCCTCACCAGCACCGGCGTGTGCACCGGCTCGGGCACCCTCGACTGCGGCTTCGCCAACTTCTCGCCCGCCACCTTCACGGCGCGCACCGGCAGCAACGACCGGTTCGTGCAGGCCATCTTCTTCGATGACTACCCCAAGAAGAACGCCCGGTTTGGCAAAGACGCCGCCGCCTACGCGCCGCCTTTCACCGCCGTCGGCACCGCGGCCGACACCAACGGTTGCAGCTTCTGCGGCGCCCTCCGCGGGGCGGTGGTCTTCACCGGCGAGCAGCAGCTTCGGTTCCTCGATCAAACGGGCCTGCCGGTCGCCCAGCGGGTGGCGGGCATCGCGGTGCAGGGCGTCGACAACCCCCAGAACACCTTCCTCTTCGGACTGGTCGGCGCCACCGGCCTCGTCACCTTGGTGAAGTAATGAGACCCTCTCTGCGCAACCGCCGTGGTGTCACGTTGATCGAAGGCCTCATCTCCACCCTCATCTTGCTGGTGGGCATGGTGGGCGTGCTCCAGGGCCTCACCATCGCCTCGGTGCAGAACTCGATGGCCAACCGGCACACCCGCGCCTCCATCATTGCGCAGGAACTGATGGGCTCCATCGAACAGCAGGGCCGCGCGCGCCTGATGACCGCCTCGACCGGGTTGTTCATGGCCAACTGCGTGACCAGCAACCCCCTGGCGACCTACAAGGGCGATCTCGACGTCACCACCGCCGCGCTGACGGGCCAGGGTTTCACCCCCTGCTTCATCGACCTCGATGCCACCGCGAACGTGGGCTTTCAGCCGATGACGCCTGGCTACAAGGTGACCGTCGACGGGCGCACCTACAAGCGGTTGATCACCGTCTACAAGAACACCAACCCTGAGGTGATGTACGTCGCCGTCAACGTCGGCTGGAGAGACGGCGGGCAGGTGCGCGTCGTCAAGCGCTTCACCGCCATCTACGACACCACCACCAACCAGACCAACCTGGACTTCTAAGCCATGAAAACCTCGCATCGCAGCAGAGGCTTCACCCTGGCCGAGCTCCTCGTGGGGCTCGTGGTCACCAGCATCGTGATGACCGCGGTGGTGGCCATCTTCATCGGCGTGCAGCGCAGCTACCAGGCTGAGACCGAGGTGAAGATCATCACCGAGAACGGCCGCGGCACCATGTTGTTCCTCGAGCGCGTGCTCCCCCTGGCCGGCTACGGCCTCGACCCGCGCCTCGCCTTCGACGTGACTGGCACGCAGACCCGCGACAACCAGGACGTACAAGGGGTCAGCTACACCACCTCGTTCACGCAGAAGCCCCTGCCGGGCCCCGCGGGCCGCACTCTCTCCGATGACCT
>JAYVFP010000369.1:0-61581 GCA_043773025.1 Archangium sp. | reverse complement strand
CGGTCTCCCCGAGCGCAGTCGAGGGGGCACGTGCCGCTCGAAGGCGAGGTAATCCCTCGACTTCTCTCGGGATGAACGGTGAGCGCTCCTTATTTCGAAAAAAACCTGCGAGCGAAGTCGAGATGCCACTTGCTGCGCGAGGCGGAAGTGCTCCTTCGACTTCGCTCAGGAGGACCGGTTGTTCTTCGGAAAGAAATCGAAGGCGAAGCCGGTCCCCTGCTCAGGAAGAGCGGCGATTCCGCCTACGTTCCACCCTTATGCGTGCCCTTCGCTTCGATGCCTTCGGTGGTCCTGACGTCCTTCGAGTCGACGACGTCGAGACGCCCTCACCCCATGAAGGCGAGGTGCTGGTCGAGGTTCACGCGGGCGGGCTGAACTTCGCCGACACCGAGCGCCGCCGAGGTCTGTACCTCGCCAGCACCGCGCTGCCCGACACCTCGGGCTTCGAGGGCGCAGGCATCGTGTTCGCGGTTGGCCAGGGCGTCGACCCCTCGTGGCTGCGCCGCCGCGTCGCCTTCACCGCCCCACGCGCGCACGCCGAGTACTGCGCCGTTCCCGTCAGCAAGCTCCTCACCTTGCCCGACTCGATCGACTTCATCACCGGCGCTGCCTTCCCCGTGCAGGCGCTCACCGCGTGGCACGTGTTGCACACGCTGGGTCACGTGGCCGAGGGCGAAACCGTGCTGGTGCACAGCGCGGCGGGTGGTGTCGGCCAGTTGGTGACGCAGCTCGCGCAGGAAGCCGGCGCGAAGGTCATCGGCACGGTCTCGCGCGACGGCAAACACGAACGGGTGCGCGCCGATCACGTACTGACCCGCGGCCCCGACTTCATGAAGCAGTTGCTCGCTCTTTCCCCCGGCGGCGTGCACCTGCTGCTCGAGGGCATCGGCGCCGAGGTGGCCATCGAGGCATTGCGTTGTCTACGACCGCTGGGCCGCTGGGTCACCTACGGCACCGCTTCCGGTGCGCCGCCGCCGCTCGAGCTCGAAGCGCTCTACGAGAAGTCCGTCAGCGTGAGCGCGTTCTGGCTGCGCACCGAGCTGCCGGCGCCCGTCGCGGCGAAGGCAGCGGCCGAAGTGACGGCGCGCATCGACGACGGCCGGCTTCAGCTCGAGATCACCACGAGTCTTCTCGAAGACGCCGCACGCGCCCATCGCCGCCTCGAAGGTGGCCTGACCACCGGCAAGTGGGTTCTTCGGATCAGATGAGTTAGACGGCGGTCATGCGATTCCCCGCCCTGCTCTTCGTTCTCGCGCTGAGCGCTTGCCCTGCCGAGAAGACCACCGAGCCGAAGCCCACGGTTGCTCAGCCTTCCCCCGTCGCGCCGGCCCGTACTGGGAAGATCACCCTGCTGGTGACTGGTCACGAATCTGGGATGTTGCCCGAGCAGGCCCCGCGCCTCGCCGCGCAGTGGAAGGCCGAAGAGGGCTGGCCCAACACGCTGGCGTTCTCGACCGGCGACTCGTTCTCGGGTGCGGCGATCTCCTCTCACTTCCTGGGCGCGTCGACGGCCGAGGTGATGAAGGCGATGCAGTACAAGGCCAGCGCGCTGGGTAACCACGACCTCGATCTCGGCATCGACACGCTGCGCACCTTCCGCGAGAGCTCGGGCCTCACGGTGCTCGCCGCCAACCTGAAGGACAAGGCCGACGCAGAGCAGCCGCTCAAACTCGCGCCGTCCGTCGTCGTCACGCGCGAAGGCGTGAAGGTCGGCGTCATCGGCGTCACCAGCGTGAAGACCATCGCCACCACCACTTCTTCTCGCAGGGTGGTCATCTGCCGGGCGTAGGCGCGCTCTGACAGGCAAGGCTTTGAGAGAGGCACCACGCGATGCAGCAGTCGGTCACCGAGTTCTTCCTGGAAGACATGACGCTCAACGGCGGCCTGTACGTCCTCTTCGCCGTGCCTGCGTTCCTGGTGTGCTGGGTCGTGTTGTCCGGGCGCTTGAAACATCGGCGCATTCAGCCCCGACGCCGCGCCGGGCCCGGGGACTTGTTGCACGACCTCGCGTACTCAGTGCTGTCGCTCATCGTCTTTGCGGTGCTCGACTTCGTCATTCTGAAGATGGAAGAACAGGGCTGGACGCAGCTGTACACCGACCCCAATGCCTTCGGGCTGGCGTGGTTCGTCAGCAGCGTGGTGCTGCTCATCGTGATGCACGACGCGTACTTCTACTGGATGCATCGGTGGGTGCATCACCGCGCGGTCTACGCGCTCGTTCACAAGGTGCACCACCGGAGCACGGACCCCTCACCCTTCACCTCGTTCGCCTTCCACCCGCTCGAGGCAGCGCTCGAGAATCTTTTTCCGCTCCTGGTGGTGCTCGTGCTCCCCTTGCACCTGTGGGCGCTCATCGCCTGGCAGGTGTTTCAGCAAGCCTTCAACGTCATCGGGCACCTTGGTTATGAGCCCTACCCGCGGTGGTGGTTGCGGGCGCCCGGGTTGCGGTGGAAGACGACGTCGACTCACCACAACCTGCACCACGAGAAGTTCGTGGGGAACTTCGGGCTCTACTTCACCTGGTGGGACCGGCTGATGGGGACCGAGCTGCCGCAGTACGAGGCTCGATTTCTCGCGGCGACTCAGGGCTCATCTGCCACCGGCGCAACGACGTGAGGCGGCCGCGGTCGTCGTGAAACAGATGATGAGAGGGAAGCTGGTGCGCATTTGAAAGCCCCCTCACCCTGACCACGTTTCACTTCGGCAGCAGCGTCTCGAGCGGCTTCTTCTCGTCGCTCTTCTTCGCCTTCGTCCATTCGATGAGCGCGCTCTGCCACGACACCTTCGTCTGCGTCGGCGCCTTGTCGGCCTCGTGCAGCTTGAAGCCATCACCACCGAGGTAGAGATAGTCGGTCGTCGCCAGCGTGTACGTCTTCTTGAAGTCGATCTCTGCGCCCTTGCCGTCGACGAAACCTTCACCCTTCGCGCGCAGCCCAGAGAACCGCGCCTCTGTGTTCTGCGCGGCAGCCAGCAGCTGCTCACCCGTCACCTCCACCGTGACGATCTCATTTTCGAACGGCACCAGATCCCACACCGTCGCGCTGGTGATGACGCCCGCGGGAAGCCCCTGTCGCACGCCCTTGCGGTTGAGCAGCGCCACGTCGGTCTTGAAGCGCTCCTTGAGCGAGGTGGTGAGCCACGCGCTCATCTGCGCCGACTCCTGCTCGAGCCCCGCCTTGCTGAAGCCGATCGCCCCACCCAGCGCGGCGTCGAGCTTCGTCTTCCAACCGGCGATCAACGCGGCGACCGCGGCGTCGGGCTTCGTAGGCGCGACCACCTCGACCACGCTCGACTCGGCCTTCACCAGGCGCTGTGCGAGCGGCTTGAGCACGTCGACCTTCACGCTGACCTTCGCGTACTCGTTCCAGTGGCGGCCTGGGTACACCAGCCGCGTGAGCCCCACCGCCTCGGGGTACTCGCGTTCACAATCACGCCCCGCGACGAACGCAGGCGCCCACTCTTTGTGCTGCTCCAGCAGCTCGGGCATGTCGTGCAGGCAACCATCGGTGACGATCGCGATGACTTCAGCGCCTTCGAGCCGCGCCGCGGGGATCGCCTCGGTGAGCGCCGCCACGTCGCTGACCAGGTCGAGGCCCGCCATGCGGCCCGGCATCGGAGTCCACGTCGACTTGCGCGCAGCCAGCCCCACCACCGCGACCTTCACGCCCCTGCGCTCGAGCATCACGTACGGCTTCAAGCCGAGCGCGCTGCCCTGCTCGTCTTTCGGTTTCAGGTTCGCAGCGAGGTACGGAAAGCCGCCCGCCTTCACGTTGGTAAGGAACTGCTCGCGGTGCCAGTCGAGCTCGCGGTTGCCAAAGGCTGAGCCGGCGTAGCCCATGGCCTTCATCACCTCGGCCGTCGACGCGCCCTTGAAGTAGCTCGAGATGCTCTGGCCATTCGCGTTGTCGCCGGTGGAGAGCGCGATGGTCTTGCTGCCCTCGCAACTGCCCGCATCACGCTCGACGCAGTGGCCCTCGTCGGTGAGCCAACGGCCGAGCACTTCGGCAGCTCCACCTCGAGCACCCTTCGGCTCCGGAGTCGGCAGCAGGTACCCATTCTCGGCGCCGGTCACCAGAAACGTGAGCTCGACCTCCTTGGAAGGCACCGACGCATCCACAGGTGCAGCACCGTGCACCTCGGGAATAGGGGGCGAAACCTCCTTCTTGCAGCTGAAGGTGGAGCCGAGCATCACGATCGCGACGAGCAGGCGAGAGCGCATGTTTTGCCGTGTAGCATTCCCCTTCACCGCGTGAACTACAGTTGCCGCTTCCTTCAGCTGGGGTGGGCCCTGCTCTTCACGACACTGACGCTGCTGTTGGCGGTGAACGATCCGTTCCTGGGCGATGGCCATCACGGCACCCGAGTCGTCTCGGGGTCGGAAGACCTGAGTCCTGCAGCTCCACTCGCCGTCGATCTGCCCGCGGGCGGAGTGACCTTGCAGCTCGCGGCCGACGCCGGCTTCAAGCCGGGTGACCTGCTCTTGCTGCATCGCACGGTGAGCAACTCGATGAGCGCGCCTGCTCGCGATGCGGGCGCCTTCGAGCTCGACGCGACGGACCTCGGCCACTTCGAGTTCGTGCGGGTGCTGAACAGCAGCGAGGGGGTCTTCAAGCTCGACCGTGCAGTGGAGAGCGATTTTCCCGCGAGCGGCTCACAGGCGGTGTTGGTCATGGAGTTCACCGATTTCACCATCACCCCGACGGGCCGCCTCTTCACCCGCCCGTGGGATGGCGCGTCAGGCGGACTCATCGCGTTGCTCGCGCGGGGCGTGGTGCGGCTCGAAGGCGCCATCGACGTGAGCGGCGCTGGAAGCCGGGGCGGTGCATCGATCGTCGACATGGCGGGCAACGGGCCTTCGACGTTCGGGTGCTCTGGGCTCGATGAACCTTCACCGCGCGGTGCGTTCAAGGGCGAGAGCTTCTTCAGCTCGTATTTCGGTCTACTCGCGTCGGGGTCAGGGCGCGCCACCACCGGAGGAGGCGGCGGCATCTGCCACAACTCGGGCGGCGGTGGTGGCGGTCACGCAGGCCGCGGCGGTCAAGGCGGCGCGTCGTGGAGCATGGATGGTGACCGCGACGTCGGAGGCCAGGGCGGCATGGCGCTCCTCTCATCGCCACGACGGCTCACCTTCGGCGGAGGCGGCGGCGCGGGTGAAGCGCACCACGGCTCGCTCAACAACGGCGGCAGCCGCGGCGGGGGGATCATCTTCCTTCGCGCGAACTCGCTCACGGGTACCGGCTCGCTGGTCGCCGATGGGGTCACCAGCCCCGACGTCGACGACGCCGCTGGGGGTGGGGGGGCGGGCGGCACCATTTACGTCGCGAGCGCCACGATGTTGAGCTGTGGCCGGGTTTCGGTGCGCGGGGGCTCGGGCGGCATCAACCCCTGCAGGTGCGAGGGGACTTCGGGCGGTGGAGGTGGTGGCCGCGTGGTACTTCAGGCCGACAGCGTTGCCTGTGCGGTCGAGGTGAGCGCGGGGCTCGGCGGACATTTCGGCGGCGCGGATGGGGGGGTCGAGTTTCGGCTCTCACAGCCAGATTTCATCACTCAGCCGCTTCACTCGGGCGTGGTGGAAATCATCGATGGTGGGCTGCGGCAGCTTCCAGGGGTCGAGCCGCCGGTCGAGATTCCGCGCCCGTTCGTGGTGGGTTGTGGTTGTGATGGGGGTGGTGCTCCGTTCGCGTGCCTGCTGTTGGCCCTGGTGCTTCTGAAACGTCGCCGCGGTCGAGTGCCTGCGACACCGGGGTAGAAAAAGAAGCCCGGGGGAAAGAAGGCGCCTGCGGGATCACGCTCGCGCCTGAGTCGCACGGGCTCTCGGCGCAGGCTTCTTTTGACTCGCTGAACGCAGCTTCGACCTGTTCATCGCGACCTGAGCGCACTTTGCCCGTGGAAGAGGGGCCTGCTCGAAGTGAGCGACGTCGAGAACCCGAAAGCACCACCCACCCTCAGTGCCTTTCAGGCTGCGAGCGGGAGCTATGGTGGCGCGTGTCCTTCAGAGTCCTCATCATCATGTTGATCAGCGTGACGGGGTGTCAGTGCCGCCCGCGCGCCTTCGAGCCGCCGATGGATTCAGTGCTGCTGCCCATTCCGGATCGGCAGTGGGCTGAAGGCGCGCCAGACGAAGGCTGGTGCGGGGAGACCAGCATTCAGATGATCGGCTTGCACTACGGCGCGTGGGCGCCTCAGTCGGTGATCAACACGCTCGGCCACTCGACGCACGTCGACCTCTGGGAGGAAGACATTCCCACTGCACTGGGCAAGCTCGGCTTCGAGTTCGAGCGCGGCCCGGGTGTCGACCGCGACGCGTTCATCGCGTGGATCATCGCGCAGCTGCGCCGGGGGCATCCCGTCATCGTGGGCGCGAAGTTGTTCCCCACCGATCACCCCGACTGGGACGTCGATCACCTGATGCCCATCGTCGGCTTCTCGCCCACCGGGCTCGTCTTCAACACCAACCTCAAGTGGAAGCAGAAGGAGGTCCCCTGGGCTTCTTTGTCCGGGACGCAAGAAGGCATCTCCTTCGCCAGCCCCACGGGGAAGTTCTACGGCTACGCGGTGAAGGGCCTTCGTGGTGGCCCGCCGTACGCGAAGCTCAACGTGCTCGACGAGTCGGCGCAGCGAATCGTGCTCGGCGTGCAGGTCGATGGTGGTTCGTGGGAGGTGCGCGTGGAACACGCCGATGGGGGCGTGCGCACGCGGCCACTGAGCCTGGTGATCGAGCTCGATCCGCGAGAGGTGATCACCGTTCGCCCGCAATGACGTCAGGACCTTCGAGCTGCAGCCGTCATCACATTTTGCTCCGTGACGCTGCTGACGTGGCGATCGGTCTGTCCAACCGATGAGCTGGGTTCGATTCCCTGACGGGGCGTTGAAAAACGGCACGCTGTCACTTTTTGGGACCCCACTTTTTCCTGAACCACTTCGGCCGCACTTCGCAGATGGTCGGGCCATGAGACGAGTCCTGGTCGTCGACGATGATGAGTCAGTCCGAAGACTGGTCAACCAGGTGCTGGTGAGCGCCGGTTACGATGTCGTGCTCGCCGTCGATGGCCGTGAGGCGCTCGCGTTGATCGACGCGTCTTTCGACGTGTTGTTGTGTGACAAGAGCCTTCCGTTCGTTCCCGGAACCTCGGTGGTGCTCGAGGCGCGGGTGCGGTACCCGAAGCTGACCACCGTGTTGATGACCGCTTCGCCCGAGGAGCTCTCGCTCACGAGCCTGGGCCTCGATGGCTACCTGGCCAAGCCCTTCCGCAGCACCGCGCTGCTAGGGCACACGCTGCGAGCGGCGCTCGATCGCCACGCGCAGGCGGAGAAGCGGCAGGCCATCGACGCGCAGCTGCAGGGCGCGGTGGCTCAGCTCACCCGACGCGATCGCTGAGGCAGTTGCTCAAGACGGCCGCCGTCACCGTGGCTGGGCTCTTCGCCATCGGCGTGATGCTCGCAGGCACCCTCGATCTCTACTTCGGCAGCAGCAAGATTCGCCCGCTGTTCGGCATGTCGCCCGACGCGCTCCACCCGCAGAGGGCCCGCGCCACGGATGGTGGGGCCACCGACTCTGGCCGCTGAAGAACCGCGAGCTCAAAGAGCGGGTGAGTGCTGCAACAGCGACTCCATTCGCGGCTCCCCCCCCCCCTGAGGCGTACATGAAGCAGTTGCCGTATTCGTTGGTCGCTTTGATGTTCGTTGCGTGTTCGCCGGGGCCGTTGACGGGTGATGGAGGCGGTCTTTCCCCGCCGTTGGTGCTCGAGGGGAAGCCGGTGCTGGGCTCTTTCGCGGTGGTGAACGGCAGCTACGGCTGGTCTTCCGTGAGGCCCCCGAAGCCGGGCCACGAGGTCTACGAAATCGTCGAGATTCCCGGCTCCACCGACGTGTGGCTGCTCGGCGCCGCCATCGAACGGTGGAACGGTACGGCCGTCACCGACCGCTTCGAGCTGCCGAGCGAAGTGCGCGCCAACGTGCGTCAACGCGGGGCCCTCGACTCGGTCGCGGTGATCAACGCGAATGACATCTGGGCCTGTGGCACGCACCTGATGCACTTCGACGGCACCACGTGGGTCAACGAGACCGCGCGCGTCAGTGATCAGACGTATTTGGCCGCGGGTTGCAGCGTGGCCGGGCCTTCGGGCGGCAAAGTGCACGTGCTCGCCGGGGGTCTGTGGGTCATCGAAGGCGGCGTGGTGAGCAGCGTCGCGGGCAGCACCTTCGTCGACGACACCACGGGCATGCCGGTGCAGAGCAACACCTTCTTCAACATCACGGCGGCCAACATCGATCGCGCGTGCTTGATCGCGCTGCCCACCGGAGAGGCGGGCATCATCGGGGTAGGCGTGGTGCTGCGGGCGATGAACGACCAGCTGCGGGTGCGTCGGGCCTTCGGAATGCACGGCATGCCCTGCCGCCATGGGCGCACGGGTGAGACGCTGTACCTGCTGGGGAGCGCGACCGATCTCCCGTTCATCAAGGCCGAGCTGCCCGGTGACACGGCCGTCTTCGCGACCTTGCCCAAGAGCAGCCAGGAAGCCGCAGGTCTGCTCTAACTTCTATTGGCGCTCCGACAATCGGCTCGGCGTGCTCGCGGGGTTGCTCGGTGAAGCCGATTGGACCCCCACCTACGCCCCGGCGACCGGCATGCTGCTCGACATCAACGAGAGCGTGAACGTGAACTACTGGATCGCCGCGTGGGACGGCGCCGGCTGGGTCGGGCAGCAGAAGGTGTTCACCTCAGCTGCGTGCGTGGGCGTCACGTGCGGCGGTTCGCGCACGGCCTTCGTTGGCGAGCTCGATGACGGCACCCTGGTCACCGCCGGCAACGATGCCGACGAAGTGTCCGGCATCTGGTTCCTCACGCCTTGAGTGCCCCCTCGACTTCGCTCGGGGAGACCGGTGATGGAACCCGATTCCTATTTCCAAAGACCCTCTCGATGCGAAGGGCTGGTCTTTCAGGCGGGCTGCAGGAACTTGCCGGCCGCGAGATGGTCGATGACCTCGCGCGCGTCGGGGGTCTTCAACTTCGTCAGCGCGGCGTTCACCGTGGTGGGGCGCTCGAAGGCGGCCAGCACGTCGAGCAACGCCGCACCTTCTTCGCCTTGCTGAAGCAGAGGGTCAGAGAATTTGCGGCGGCTCACCGAAGGCGCGCACGACAGCCCCGCACCGTCGATGGAGCGCACCACGGTCACCGGCTCCTTCGCCACGCGCGCGGGCACCCGGTAGGGGCCCAGCCACGCACCGAGCTCGAACTGCAGCGTGGAAGCCGCCGTGTTGATCAACCGCGTGCGGCCTTCGATGGCCACGTCGTTCTTCTTCGCAGCCGCTTCCCACACGGTGGCGTCGACTTCATCGGAGGTGCGCTGCACGGCGGCCTCCAGCTTCGCGTCGAGGAAGCGCACCATGGGCACGGTCCGTTCACCCGGCTCGAGCCCCTCGAAGTAGTCGAGGAACTCACCGAACGTGCGCGCTTCGGTCTTCATCTCGAAACGGTCAGGGTGTTCGGTGACCAGCGCGCCCGGCTGCGCCTCGAGACGTTGGTAGCCGATGCTGCAGCCCTGCCCCAGCACGCGGTCGACCAGCTTGCGCTCCTGGTCGAGCGTGAAGTGACTGGCGAAAGGCAGGCCCGCGATGCCGGAGATCTCCAACTGCAGGTTGGGAAACTGACGGCAGCGCTCGATGACCTCGAAGAGCTCGCGGTCGGTCGGGCAGGGCTTGAGCAGCCCCCGCTTCATGGTCTCCTGGCGCTGCAGCTCGGAGAAACACCCGATGTCGAGCACCATGTACGCGCGCTTGAAGTGTCTCGAGAGCGTCTGCGCCAGCTCAGGCGGCGGCACGCCCCAGAGAAAGTAGGTGGTCGAGTGTTGCGAGAGGTCGACCCCTTCCCAGGTGGCCTCGAGGAACTTCGCGGTGCTTCCGGCGAAGTCGTACCGGAGCTGCCAGGTGCGCGGGACGATCTCGCGGTGATCCTTCTGCACGCTTTGTTCAGGGCGGAGAAACGGCTTGGCGCGCCCGAAGGTGGCCTTCTGCATGCCGCGCGTACCGCCGCAGTACAGACAGTTCTCTCCGCAGCCTTTGCCCGGCGCGACCCAGCCAGAGAACGAGTGACGATCGAGCTGGCTCAAGAAGATGTCGTCGAAGTGCGAGTAGTAGACGTCAGCCTTCGTGGTGCCGTCGACGTAGGCGAGCGCGCGCTGCGGGGTGTTCTTGTTCACCACGTTGGGAGGCGCTTCGTCTCCGCGGCACAAGGCGAGCAGCGGCACTTCACCGTCACCGAGAATGACGTGATCGACGCAGTCCCACGCGAGCAGGTCCTGGCAGAAGTACGTCGCGGTGTTGCCGCCCACGACGATCTGCACCGAAGGGTCGACCTTGCGCAGCGTCTTGGCGATCAACCGCGCGCGCGCCACGTGGTGAAACCATTTGAGGCTGATGCCCACCAGCTTCGGGCGCACGTGAGCGATGAGGCTCTCGAGAGAGCGGGCCACTTCGTCATCGGTCTCGTCGGCATCCGTGAGGCGCACGAAGGCCTCGATGCCGTTTCGCCGCAGGAAGCTGGCGAGATACAAAATGCCGCACGTCGCTTCACCGGTGCCCGCGCCGATGAGGAGGACAGGAGAAAGTGTTCGAGCGGACATCAAGGCTGCGATCCCGCCTTTGCCGAGAGGGCCCGATCAAGCAAGTCCACGACGACCAGGAGCGAGACCTGCGACCCCGTGAGTCGCACCGCGAAGTCGATGTCGTTGGTGGACCGCGGCTCTCCTTGTACCGAAGTCGCGACGCTTCCGCCGAGGGCATAGTCGACGCCGAGTTTCTCGAAGGCCCGAGCCACGAGCACAGCGACCTCAACCACCTCGAGCATCGCGCTCATGGAGCAGACGAGTTCTTGGGCCCCAAAAGACGCATCGCGATGTCTTCGCCGTACATGCGCACGGCAAGCTCACGACGGATCTCAGGGGCACTGATACCGGGGTGCTGATGGCGAATTCCCGCTTCGGCGAGGGTGCGCACCCCGCGACACAAACGCGTGAGCATCGCCGCCCGCTCCTGAACGGAGAGGGCACGCAACCGCGCGTAATACGCGTCGCGCTGCGCGGGCGATGTGTCGAGCATCTCTCCAAACATGAGCTTCACTCTAGCGCGTTCGACGGCCCCCTACCCTGGCCGTTCATCGACGAGCCGTCACAACCGCAGTCCACCATCCGTCGAGCGCGGCACGGTCAAGGTAGCGGTATCGGTGACCGCCCCTCACCCCCGCGGGGAGAGGGAGCTTCTGGATTAGGAGACCCGCGCGCCTTCAGCGGCCAGCTTGCCCGACACGGCTGCTTCGGCGTTGACCCAGTCCTGGAAGGGCGAGCCGTTGCGGAAGTTGCGGGTGTGCGCGCGGCGGTAGGCCTCGGTGCGAACGAGCGTCATGAACTCGGCGCGGGTCACCACTCGCACGGGCGCGACGATCGGCTCGGGCAGCGCGACGGGCGGCAACGCGGCGAGGACTTCGGGCTTGAGCTCGAGCTTTGCCGGCTTCGCGACCGCGGCGGCTGCGCGGGTCACCTTCTTCGCGGTGGCAACGGCCACGGGCGGGGCGGCGGGCTTCTTCGACTTCGACGTCTTTGACTTGGGCTGGGTCATGCGCGTTCCCCCGAAAAGGTGCTGGTTCGCGACGCGTAGATCACATCTGGGGGCCTCGCGTCAAAGCGGGGGCTTCTCATTTTGGCTCTCAAAGAGGCCCTGACCTTGTCCCAAAGGGAGAGGGGACCTGGCTTGACACGGCGGCGCCCCGGCACACACTTGAGCGTGACCGAACTTTCCATCACTGATCCGCGCGTGCGCGAAGCGATGGCCGCCATTCCGCGCGCCGCTTTTCTGCGCCCCGAGCAACGCGAACTGGTTGATCAAGATCGCCCCCTCGACATCGGAGAAGGCCAGACCACCAGCCAACCCTCGCTCATCGCGTGGACGCTCGAGCAGCTCGACCTCAAACCGGGCGCGCGCGTGCTCGAGGTCGGCACCGGCTGCGGCTACCAGACGGCGCTGCTCGCGCACCTGGCCTCTGAGGTCTTCAGCATCGACATCATCGAGAACCTCGTGGTGGGCGCGGCGGAGAACCTCGGCCAGCTCGGCATCACCAACGTGCACCTGCGCGCCGCTGACGGCTACCTGGGCTGGCCTGAAGCAGCGCCGTTCGACGCCATCGTGGTGGCCGCGGGCGCAGCCAGTCTGCCGCCCCCTCTCGTCGAACAGCTCGCGCCCGGCGGCCGGTTGATCATTCCGGTCGGCGAGCGCGATGACATGTCACTGCTGCTGGTGAACAAGCTGTTCACCGGTGAGGTGCTTCAGGAAAAGTCACTCTCCGTGCGCTTCGTGCCGCTCACCGGGCCACACACGGCTCACAACGCGAAGAGCAGGCCGACCTTGATGCCCGGGTAGCCGGCTTCCACGCGCAGCCCCACGCTGTGCGCGAACATCCAGCTCAAGCCGACCGCGCCGACGAAGTCGGGGTAGACGGGCAGCGAATCACCGGGCCAGAAACGCAGCGCCACGCCCGCCTTGAGGTACGCCGAGAAGTTCTGGGTGAAGTGAAAAGTCCACAGCACCGAGACCGGCACCCAGAGCGCGAAGACGTTGCTGTCGTTGCGGTTGCCGGCGAAGAAGATGGCATCAGCGCCGAAGTCGATACCGAACTCGTCATTGACCGGCGGAATGAAGCCGTTGCTCACGAGCGGAATGTAGAGACTGACGCCTGCGCCGAGCGGGAAGCCGCCATAGCGGAAGTGGCCGTAGGGCAACACGCCGTGCACCGAGAGCAGCAGGTGCCGCGACTGGCTGCTCGAGTCGAGCAAGGTGCCTTCGTGGTGGTGATGATGCAGGTCGACCTGGTCATCATGAGCGAACGCCGCCGAGGACAAGGTGAGGAGACCAACGAGAGTGGCGCGAGCGAAGTTCTTCATGCGGCCCTCGCTACGCACCGATCGCGCCAGCCCGAAGTCTGAGTCAATGCAGGCGCTTGCGCAGGGAGGCCGGGCATCAGACTGAAGGGGCTCCATCATCTTGATGCGTCGTGACACCCATGCGTGTCACCCCCGAGTTGCTGCGCACCGGCGGGCCGCCCTAGAAATCGCGTCCATGCTCCGGCGCCCGATCGTGCTCGTCTGGCTCACTCTTGCCGCGTGTGGAAACCCCGTCGTGGTGGGCTCGCCTGCGCCGGGTGATGCGGGCCAACAGCTCGCGTTGGACGGTGGTGAGGTGAGGGTCGATGCGGGAACGCCCGATGCCGGTCGTGGGCCGCCCTACCCCATCGTGCTCGCCCACGGCTTCTTCGGCTTCGACTCGTTCGCGGGGCTCGACTTCCTGACCTATTACTTCGAGGTGAAAGACGCGTTGGTGGCCGATGGCGAGCTCGAGGTCTTCACGCCGACGGTCGATCCCTTCAACGACTCCGCCACGCGCAGCGCACAGTTGGAGCGGCAGATTGAAGCCATCCTCGCCAGCACCGGCGCCGCGAAGGTGAACGTCATCGCGCACTCCCAGGGTGGGCTCGATACGCGGCTGGTGGCCAACCGCCGGCCCGAGCTGATCGCCGCGGTCATCACCGTGAGCACGCCGCACCACGGCACGCCGGTCAGCGACCTCGTCGCGCGCGGCCTGCAAGATCCACGAGCCCGTGCCGCGGTCGACGCGATCATCAACCTCGCGGCGCCCTCGTTGTGGAGCGACGCCACCAAGGACTCTTCCATCACCGCAGCGCTGGCGCAGTTCGAGACCTCACGCATGGCTGCCTTCAACGCGCGGGTGGTCGATCAGCCCGGCGTGCGCTTCTTCTCGGTGGCAGGCCGCTCGGCGTTGCGGCGCGTGACGGACACCTGCGAGGCCGATGACGGCACCCGGCCTCCGTTCATCCGTACGTATGACGGCACGGTCGACCCGGTCAGCCCGATGCTCGACGCGACCGAGTTCATCATCAGCCCCAACGTGTTCGACCCCGTGGGCAACGATGGGCTGGTGCCGGTGGAGTCGGCGAAGTGGGGCACCTTCCTGGGCTGCATTCCGGCGGATCACCTCGATGAGATCGGGCAGATAGGCGGGCTGTCACCGGGCCTGGGCAACGACTGGCGGCACAAGCCGTTCTACCTGTCGCTCGTGCGCTTCCTGCGGGCGCGCGGCTACTGACCACCAGTAGGGCAAGTCGGTGCCGAAGTCCGGAGGCGCCTGTGTGACCTCACGTCGCGGGCGGTGCGGAGGACGCTCTGCGCTTTGGTGTGGTGTACCTCGCAGCACCCCCACCCCGCCGTGCGCCAGGGTGGGTGCGGGCCGAGTTGGTGGAGCGTTTGGCCGCCGCGACGCCTGATGACCTGGGGCGCGTCGAGCTTCGCGACTACAAGGGGTTGATCGCCCCATGGAATAACTGGGAGTACGTTGTCGGTGAGGGCCGCCGCCTTGCGCACGAGGATCATCAGCGCGGTCGCACGCGTGCCGTTGTACCTCCCTCACTTCTGGTTGGTCGCGATGAAGGCCCTTGGCGAGCAGGTGGATCATTCGGCGGTCGCGCCCAACGACGGCATGCAGGAGTAACCCTCTCGGAGCGGCGTTCTCATTTGCTCAACCTCTCGGGGTACACGAGCAACGGCTAGCCCGAGCTCGAACTGCTCACGTCGACGATGACCTTGCCCGCGGCTCTCCCCGAGCGGCTGCGCAGCCACGCCGCGGGAAGTTCCGTGAGCGGGAAGCGGCTGTCGATGATCACCTTCAGCGCGCCGTTGGCCACCAGGCCATCGAGCACGCCGAGGTCCTTCGCGTTCGGCTTGAGCATCACCGGCAAGACCTTCTTCCGGCGCACCAGATTGAGCGCCGCATGAGCGAAGACGCCTGCGCCCGGCATGCACGACCCGAAGCGGCCCCTCGCCGTGAGCAGCGGCAGAAAAGTTCCGGGGCTGCTGCCGACGCAGTCGTAGATGACGTCGAACGGGGCCTGCCCCGCGTAGGCCTGCGGCTGCGCGTAGTCGATCACCTGGTGCGCGCCGAGCTGCGTGACCATCGCCGCGTTGCGAGCACTGCACACGCCCACCACCGTCGCGCCGGTCGAGCGGGCGATCTGCACGGCGAGGTGACCCACGCCACCCGACGCACCGATGATCAACACCCGCTGCGTCGCACCGCTCATCGGGAGCTGCAGCGAATCACGCAAGCCCTGCAGCGCCGTCATGCCTGCGAGCGGAAGCCCGGCCGCCTGCGCGAAGTCGAGCCCGTCCGACATCGGCTGCAGCACGTCGAGTCCGGCCACCACCAGCTCTGCGCTCGCGCCGCCTGCTCGACCTGAGAGCCGCGTGTGCACGCGTTGACCCACGGTGAAGCTGGTGACGCCAGGACCGAGCGACTCGACCTCGCCCGCGAGATCGTAGCCGGGCACGAAGCCTGGAAAGCGCGCGGTGATGATCGGCCGGCCTTCCCCGCTCGCCTGCTTCCAGTCGATGGGGTTGACGCTCGTCGCGCGCACTCGCACGCGCACTTCGTTGGGCCCGGGCACAGCGGGCTCACGTTCACTCAGCTTTGGCTGGAGGCCGTATTCATCGAGCGTCATCGCCTTCACAGCACGCACCCCGGAACGCGCTGGCCCGCCTTCGTGCAGCGCGGGTGAGGGAAGAGCAGGGCTGCGAACAGGTCCTTGTACATCGGGCCCTCTTACCCCTTTGGCGCGTCGTTCCCATGGGGCACCCTCAGCCCGGAGATCCGCCGGGCGGCGCGGCGTTCGTGTCAGGGATGGCAGTCGCCTTCCTGGCACCGCCCAATCCGTCGACAGCGCCTTCGTGAGGCACGCACATTGCTTTTGGCGACGGTCGAGACGCGGCCGGCGTGGAGCAAAAGCCGGCCAACTCGGGCTCGCTGCGGCTGCCGCGGGGGCTCCCCTCATGCCACCCCGCCTCCTCTCCATTTCGCCGGGTTGTTCTTTCTCTCTGTAGAGCGTGGTGGGGTTTGGTCTTGCGCGGCGGCGCACGTGACGAGCGCGCCTCGCAGCACGACGCTTCTTGTGACGCGCTGGATCTGGCGTCGGCGCGGG
Source organism: Archangium sp. (assembly GCA_043773025.1). Classification (GTDB taxonomy): domain Bacteria; phylum Myxococcota; class Myxococcia; order Myxococcales; family Myxococcaceae; genus Archangium_A. The sequence goes on along the minus strand of JAYVFP010000369.1, from coordinate 45,545 downwards.
TGTCGCTTCTTCGAGTCCCTGCCATTGATACGCGATAACCCGAGTTTATTAGGGTTATCGCGTATTGACGGCAGGTCGCGGGAAAACGGGGTCAGCAGGTCCCGTGCGGATCTTGGGCCGACGCGAGAGGCCTGCTCGTTTCGAGCCCGAACGCGGCCATCCGACACCACCTCGCGCTGGTGCCCATCGACGCCAGAAAGCTCCTCAGCCGCCGCGTCCGCCACCTGCCCGTCACGAACGCCGAAGAATCTTCCCGCTTCATGAAGACACTCGTTCCGAGCCAGTGGACAGTACCGAAGCGATTCCGCGAGCGCGTGGGTGAGCGCGCAGGCCACCAGCGCCAGATGGCACAGGCCCTCGAGGCAGGCTCGTTCGACGCATTCGCCTGTGGCGAAATGGCAATCCGAATCAGCGGTGCACGGGTCTTCAGTCCCCGCGAGGTGAACGACGCCTCGCGGACCCCGGCCCAGTCAGAAGCCCTGACCGACGCAGCTGTTGGTGTTGTCGCTCGACATGCCATTGGGGCAGGTGGTGCCCTCGTAGACGGCTTGCGAAGCGTTCAGTGGCGGGCCCAGCGCACCCGTGAGGGTCGCGTTCCTGAGGTCTGCTTGGGCGAGGTTCGCCTCTGTAAGCCTCGCGCTGCTCAGGTTTGCGCCCACGAATCGCGAGTTGTTTGCCAGGACCGCGGTCAGGTCCGCGCCGGTGAGGTTGGCGCTGCCGAAGTCCGCGAGGCGCAGGGTCGCTGTGCCGAGCACCGCCATCGTCAAGGTCGCGCGCGTGAGCACAGCAGACGAGAGGTCCGCGCCCGCGGCGTCGCGCAGCCACAGCTCGTCGGGGCCCGGCAACATCTCGCTCAACGAGAGCCACGCCGCCTGCCGCGAGAGCCTCGCCAGCAGCTCGACCAGCACGGGCGCCGACCAGTCGACGTAGACCGGCTTCACCTCTTCGGGGCTGCGCATCACCCAGTTGTCCGACGGCGGTCTCACCACCCTCTGCAATGGAGCGGCCGGCGCGGCGGGGCCTCTTGGCCCGGTTGGGGCGACGGGCGCACCGGGCGGCTCCGTGACTACGTCGACCCTCGCGCCGCTCAGCGCGCAGTGTCTGGCGGGCGGCCTGCTCATCGGCTTCCCCGATGGCGGCTCGGCGGCGCTGTGCAACGGGCTGACGGGCATGACTGGAGCGCCCGGACCTCAAGGTGCGGTGGGCATGATGGGCCCTGCAGGTGCCGCGGGGGCGAGCGGAGGCATCGGTGCGACTGGCGCCCCGGGCCCGGCCGGCCCCGCGGGCACGGTGCTGTACCTCGATGGCGGCGTGGTCTTCTCGCCGCACCAAAGCTCGCGACCGGTGCTCAACGGGTTCACCACCGCGACGTTCAGCGGCAACCTCGGCAGCCGGGTCATCGCCAACCAGCGCTGCGCCGCACAGTTCGCAGGCTCGCATCTCTGCAATGAGGGCGAGTTCCGGCTCGCACGCCCCTCGGTGACGCTGGCGGGGGCCGGGGCATTTCTCGACTTCGTCAGCTCGTCGTCCACCAGCGACCCGTCGACCAGCGTGCCCTGCAGCGGCTTCACATCGACCAACACCTTCACCGCGGCCATCGCGCTGCCCAACGGGCAGACCACCAACAACACCACCGTCGCGCCCAACTGCGCCTGTCACCACGCTGCGCGGCTTCACCGCGGCGACCTTCACCGGAGCGCTCGGCAGCCGGATCATCGCCAACCAGCGCTGCGACACCGAGTTCCCGGGCTCGCACCTGTGCAACGAGGGCGAGTTCCGGTTTTCGCGGCCAGGCATCACCTTGTCGGCCACGGGCGCCTTCCTCGACTTCAGCAGCAGCACGACCGCGGGTGACCCGTCGACCAGCGTGCCTTGCAACGGCTTCACGTCGACCAACACTTTCACCGCGGCCATCGCGCTGCCCAACGGGCAGACCACCAACAACACCACGGTTGCCCCGAACTGCGCTTCGACGCTGCCGCTGGCGTGCTGCGACTGAGCGCTCCACCCCCCAGCAGCGCTGCCTTCATCGCGCGCGGGCGGAGGCGCTGCGGCGACGGGTGGCGGCACCTCCTGTGCGGGCGGGGTGCGCGCGGAGGTGCCTCCCAGTTGAGGCACCCGCGCGCCCAACGGACCGCCCTCTCCCGACGCTGAAACCGCAGTTACGGGGTTGCTCGCCATTCGAGGCGCAGTTGCTTGCGGTGGTTGGCGCAATCCTTCAGGTACATGTTGATCAGCGTCTGGTAGGGAATCGCGAGCTCCGCGGCCAGACTCTTGAAGTACGTGAGCGTCGTCTCTTCAATTCTGATGGTGACCTGCTTCTTGAGGCGCTTGGCGTAGGGGTTCTTTCGGGCCTTCGTGAAGTCGTAGTGCTTTCTCATAAGGTCACCTTTGGCGGTACGTCTGCCGTTCACGACGGTCGGCTTTGCGCGCCGAGATGATTCTGATGACATCGCCCTCTGCGCGGTGGCAGTGGCACACCACGAGCGCTCGCCTCGAAGAGCTGAGCCCGAGAAGCACGAAGCGGTCTTCGTCGTCGGCCCCGTTCGCGACAGTAGCCCCCACGATGGCCAGTCAGCGTCGGAGCAGCGCGCGAATCGGCTCTCAGGGGTGGGGGCGCCAGGGGTGGGGGTCGACCGCGATGCAGCGCAGCTCGCACACGTACGAAGCGCCCGCGGCGTCGCGCAGCCACAGCTCGTCGGGGCCCGGCAACATCTCGCTCAACGACAGCCACGCCGCCTGCCGCGAGAGCCTCGCCAGCATCTCGACCAGCACGGGCGCCGACCAGTCGACGTAGACCGGCTTCACCTCTTCGGGGCTGCGCACGAACACCCGCCGCGGGAGTGAATGCGAAGCGCAGAACGCCTGCACCCGGTCGGCCCGTCCCTCCACCTCGTCGAGGAAGGCGAAGGCCTCGCGCGGAAAATGCCAGTGGGCGCGCTGGACCACGAGGCCCCCCAGCGTGCGCCGCGGCCCGTCGGGGCGCCCGTCTCCGAGCGAGAAGGACGTCGCGGCGAGCATCTTGAGGCGGCGCTCGAAGACCTGCAGCAGGTCGAAGCGCAGCGGCTTGCGACGATGCACCGCCACCAGCCGCTGGCCCACGCGCGTCACGTCGAAGTCGGCGGCGCGCAGGACGCGCGCGGCGGGGCGGTCAGACTCGAAGCTGAAGCCGATATCGAGGTGCCAGTGCTGCTTCGCCAGCCGCGCGTCTTGCGAAGACCGGGCGAAGTCTTCCCAGGGGATCGGGGTGATGAGCTCGTCACCGAAGTCTTCGCGCCACTGGCGCTCGAGCGCAGCGCGGTCGGGCGCGTGGGCGAGCACCGAGAGCGTGGTGAACGGCGTCACGCCGGGGTGGAGCTCGCCGAAGATAGGCGTACCTTCACCCCGCAGCATCGCCTCGGCTGAGGGCGCAGCCCACATGAGGTCGGGCGCGTGGTGCCGCGCGCCAGGCCAGCCGGGACACGGCGCGGCGAAGCGGCGCTTCACGCCCTTGACCGCTTCTTCCAGGGTGAGCTCGGTGCGCTCGCCCCACAGCGCGTTCCAGTGGGTGCGCAGCCGCTTCACCACGGGGGCGATGACCCGCGGCGTCTCGCCCTCGAAGAGCGACGCCGTGTCGGCCCAGAAGACGTGCAGCGGCACGCGGCGCTCGAAGCGCCGGTGCAGGTGGCGCAGCAGGCCGGTCGCGATCTGAAAGGTGTACCAACGCGCGACGTCGAGCACGACCCCGAGCGGGCCTGCCACGCGGGCTCGCATCGCCTCGCTCAGCTCAAGTTCGACGGTGCGGCGGCACTCTTCGTAGACGAGGCCGCGGCCGCCGTAGGTGCGGCCTTCGTGGCGCTTGGGCGCGTGCTGCGTCGCGGCGGTGAAGGCCTGCTCGAGGCGCGCGAGTTTTTCACCCAGCGTCCCATCTTCAGCGCAGCGTCCCATCTTCAGCGCAGCGCTCATCACCGTTCACCCCGAGCGGGCTGGTCAAGGCCGCGAGGCGGGCCTTCACGTCGATGACCTCGGCCGTCTGCGGGAGCGACTTCAGCGGGTCGTGGCTGATCGCCACCGGAAAGGTCCACCGCACCACGTCCTGGGCGGCGAGCCGCTCGAGCACCTCGCGGTGCGCGCGCAGCTTGCTCGCCTTCCGCGGTCCCTTCTCTTGAAGCAACAGGAGCAGCTTCGCCTCGTCGCCCGTGAGCGCGTGCGTGGCAGTGGGGGTGATCAGCTTGCGGCGGTCGATCCGCAGATGTCCTGGCTGGCCCGACGTTCCGTCGGTGATCGCCACCCTGCGGCCGTCGCGGCCCTTGAGCGTCACTTGCATCAGGCCGCGCTTGAGCGCCTCAGCGTAGTTGTCCTGTGCGAGCAACTGCATCGCGGCGGTGTTTCGGAGTTTGGCTGACGGCTCAGTCATGGGGGACCACCGATCTCCAGGACCCCCAGGCTGGGGGGTCTGCGCAACGCCCGTTTTATACTCCCCCGGTCGAGTCCCTCAAACTGATGCAGTCGACGCGTCAATGTGGGCGTCATCGCCGTCGCGGCGGTGGACCGAAACGGCGCGCGCGCGCCGTACTCCACCGCGGGCCCGCAGCTCTGGATCTCGGCACCCGGAGGCGTCGGCGACGGTCCCGATGCCATCCTGTCGACGGACCTCAACGCGACCTACAGCGCGCTCCAGGGGACCTCGATGGCGGCGCCGCACGTCGCCGGCGTCGTCGGGTTGATGCTGGCCGCGAACCCACTGCTCAGTCCGGTCGACGTTCGCCAGATCATCGCCCAGACCGCGAAGCCAATCGTCGGGGCAGACAACAACACGAGCGGCTCGCCGACGCAGCGAGGCCTGATGGGCCACGGGTTGATCGATGCCGCGGCGGCCGTGAGGGCGGCCCAGATGTGGACGCCTGGACAGTCCCGCTACGTTGCACAGCTCGTCGACATGAGCGGCACGGTGGTGAGGAGCGCTCCGGTCGACCCCGGCGGGAACTACGAGTTCAACGACGTGCCCGCGGCGGGATACACGGTGCGTGCCGGAAGCGACGTCGATGGCGATGGGACCCTGGGCGAGGCCGGCGAGCTGTTCAGCGAGACGACGACCGACGTCGACGAGGCGGGCGACAGCGAGGTCGACCTCGATCTGGAGCAGAGGTAGTTTCGAAGTCGTTGGGCTCCAGGTCCAGCCGGGGGAACCAGCCTGAAGGGAACCCCCGCATCGGGGACCGCCTCAGGAACTGCAGTGTCAGGCATCGGGTCTGCGGCTCACGCGGCGACCATGGTCTTCCGCGTCATCAGCCGCTAAGTTGGACTCTCGTATGGACGCCTTCGACCGAATTACGTTCGACCCCCAGGTGATGGGTGGGAAGCCTTGCATCCGCGGGCTCCGCGTCACTGTCGGCATGATCATGGGACTCGTCGCTGGCGGAAAGTCCGCGCAGGAGATCCTCGAGGCGTACCCGTTCCTCGAGCGCGAGGACATCAAACAGACGCTCGCCTATGCCGCCTGGAGAACACAGGAACACGACGTCGCCCTCGCTGAGTCGCGATGAAGCTCCTGCTGGACATGAATCTTCCACCCTCGTGGTGCGCGGTCCTCCAGTCGCGAGGCCACGAGGCCGTTCATTGGTCGACTCAAGGCGACCCGCGAGCGACGGACCTGCAGATCATGGAGTTCGCCGCGACGAGGAAATACGTGGTCGTCACCTACGACCTCGATTTCGGCGCGCTTCTCGCGTCGACACATGCAACCCAACCCAGCGTGGTGTTGATCCGGGCTGCAAACGTCGCAGCCCCGACGGTCGAGGCGCTGCTCATTGCAGCACTCAACGCCAGCGCGGACGAACTCACGCGCGGGGCGATCGTTACCGTTGAAGAGGCCGGACGCCGCGTGCGATCTCTCCCGTTCAGGTGAAGCCCATCGGCCGTTGAGGTGGCGTCTTTGCTCCTCCGGTGCAGCGCCTTCGATATGCCGGCCCGCCTGAGGATCGCCGCCGGTCTTCAGTACCTCGATGCTCACACGGTTCTGCGAGGCGCCCGTCAGCCATCGCGTTGTCCCGGTGTTGATGGTCGGCCCGCTGCGACACGAACGTCAGAGGCAGTCGTGTCGCAGATGGGCAGGCTCGAAGCCCTGCCGCGCTCTGCAAGCGCGCTGGCCTCGCGATTGCTCAAGGGCCGCCTCATGCACCGTGCCTTGTTGCTGGGGATGATCGTGATGGGTTGTGAGTACCAGGTCTGCGAGAAGACGCCGAAGGGTGTCGACCAATCGCTGGGGCCCTATCCAAACTGCCTGCGCAACCCCGACGGGGGTCTCTCCGAGGCGCTCGAGGTTCTCTACGTCTACGAACGTGACGAGCACCCCGAGCCCTCTGCGGACTTCGGCTGTCGCTTCGAGGTGAACGGGCAGACCCTCACGCTGGTGCCCGAAGGTGAGGTCTGTCACCTCGTTCAAGACCCCAGCACGGTCAATGGCTTCAACGTCGCCTTCGTTTCGCGTCGATGCGTGCCGCCTGAAGGCACCTGGCGCATCGCCTCGGGCGGCTCCACCCTGAACGTGACGGTCACCGACGCGGGCGTGGCCTGCTCGCGTTGAATGCTGGTGTTCCACCGCGGGGGCGAGTGGACGCTTTGCAAAGGCACAGAGCCGACAAATCATCGGCGCCGCTGCACCTCGACGCCGCAATGCAGGCCACCTCCATGCGCGTGGTACGCCTGCGACGCTTCGACGAAGACAGCTCTGACGCCCACCGCGCCGAGGCGCGCCTGCGCAACTGGCTCGAACACGCCACCATCGAGGTCTGACGACAGCATCAACGCCACCTCACCCACCGAAACCAGGTTCACCAACGACGGGTGCAGCGCGACGCCCAGGCCTGCATCGTTCGCCTCGAAGAGCTGCGGCAGCTCGATCAACGTGCGCCCCGTCTCGCGCTGAAATGTCGCCGCCAGCACGTCGAGCTGCTCGGCCGCGCGCAGATTGAACTCGTGCAGGGCAACGTCAGCGAGCAGCGCAGTCACGGGCCGCGTGCCCCCTCGCGTGCGCACCGACGGTGTCCCCCCGTCGAGCGCCTCGAGCGTCGCCCACGCCAGCCGAGGAGACGCCACGAACCCTTGCCACCCGCCATCGCGCGCGTTGGGCACGAAGGCCACCAGCTCGTCGATGTGCGCGGTCTCGAGCCACGCTGTCGGCAGCTCCAACACCGGGCCTTGCGCCTGCTGCGCGTCGAGCCATGCGCGCGTCGAGGGGCCCATGTGCCGCGCGCCATCTCCACCGATGACGAGCCGCCCCAGCGGGAAGTCGTGCGTCGGAGGTATCACCTCGAGGTTTCCTCCGTACGAGAGCACCGTCGTGTCGTCACGCCCCGGCAGCGCGAGCCCCACCCCCGGACCAAGCTGCGTCGCCGCAAAACCCTCGAGCCCCTGCGTTCCCGTCGGCCTGTCCATCTGCAACAACACTTCGAGCGACCCGCCGCCCTTCACGCGCTGCATGCCCGCCGACACCGCGTCTTGCATCCAGCGCTCGAAGAAGTGCGTGGCGCCAGCCGCAAGCACGAGCGGCACCTGCGTACCCCGCAGCGCAGCGATCAGCGCCTGGTTCGCGGCGACCTCGGGCACCTCGAGACGGCCCCTCTCCCCCACGGAAAGAGGGAGACCTGCCACGAAGTCGACGGCGTACACCCGCGTCGGGGGCTGCGTGACCTCGGAAAAGAGCACCGGCGCCACGCGCAGCTCGAGCCGCGCCGTCGCTGCCGTCAGCGCCACCCGCCCGTCCCACAATTGGGAACGCGTACGCAGCGCCTCGATACGCAGGGTGTGCGTTCCACAAGGCAACGTGGCCTGCGCCGTCTTGCCGCCGAGCGTCAGCGCCTCACCCAGAAAGAGGTGCACGTGCTCTGCGGCCGCCCGGGGCTCGACCGCGAGCAGAAACGAGCCGCGACACCCGGTTTGCAGAGTGACGGTCGCGAAGTCTTCGATATCGACCGCGCCGTTGAGACGCTCGTCGAGGCCGTCGCGCACCCGATCGCCGTCGTCGTCGTCGATGTTCGCGAGCAGCTCGAGCGGCCCCTCGGGCGTGAAGCGCGCTCCCGACGGGGCACACGCGACGAACGAGAGCAGCGCGAAGGCGTACCGACTCACGTGCCCGCGCGCAGCCCGATGATCTCACCTGGGCCATCGGGCATGAACCGGTCGATGCCGAACAAGTGGTACGCCGAATACAACGTGTCGTGCGCGCGCGGTGAGCGCAGTTGGGTGTCGCCGTTCTCGTCCTTGAGTGGAATCGCGACACCCTCGAAACCATCGGACGAGGGCGGCTTTGTGTCGACGTCGTACGCGCCGATTTGACGATTGCCGCTGATGCCCTCGCCCGAGATGTACATGACGCTGGTGACCGGCCAGTGGTCAGAGATGCCCTGAATCGGCCACGTGCGGCTGAAGTCGCTCACCACCATGACCAGCGTGTCGTCGAGGAGCGTGCCCATGCCGTTGGGCCCGGGCGTCGCCTTCATTTCCGCCACGAAGCGGCCGATCTCTTCCATCACCAGCGCTTGCCACGTCCAGTTGTACTCCTCGCCACCGTGCGAATCGAAGTAGCCCCCGCCCGCCGGAATCGGCACCCGCAGACTCATCCCAATCGAGGTCGTGGTGTTCGACTTGAGCAGCTTGAGCGCGAGTTCGAAGTCTTCGGTGCCACTGAAGCCTGCACGCAGACTCCCCGCGCTGCGGAAGCCGAAGCGCATACCGGCCGGCGCCCAGGTCGGTACCGGGGTGTGCTCGAAACCGGGGGTGTTGGTGATGGCGTTGACCACGTCGGCCGCCAGCGTCTTGCTGACGGTTTGGTACCCGTCGTACAGCTTCTCGAGCAGGCCATCGGTCGCGGTGTTCGTCTTGCCGTGCATGCGCCGCAACTCAGCGAGCGCGAAGTCATCGATGGGGTGCGTGGGCGCCATGCCCCGCGGCTGGCCTGAGAACGAAAGCTGGGCCTTCACCCGTCGCCCGCGATCTGGCGTCGCCGCGGTGCTGCGCAGCCCCGCCCACGAAGCGTTGTTGCTCTCCGAGAGATAGGCCGAAAGATCGGCCGCGTCGCTGATGGCCGTCGCGCCGACTTCAGCCGGCAGCCCCTTGCGGTTCGAGCTCATCGTCGCCCCCAGCGTCACCGCCGGGAGCGGCCTGTCAGGAAACCGCTGCAGCATGGCGTTGGCGACGACGGCATGAACACCGGGGGCCGCGAAGTCCTGGCCGGCGTACCCACACAGCGCCGCGATTTGACCCGCCAGGTGCGCTGGCGTGCCTTGATCGACGCCGTGCACCACGACGGCGTTCTCCCACAACCTCCAGGCAGGGTGCGCCCACGCATAGCCGAACGAACACGTTGGCAGCCCCGTCATCGGGTGCGAGACGCGCAGGTCGACGCCCGTCGCTGCGAGGTTGGCCTCGTCCCACAAGCGAGGCACCCGTAACGGTCGCACCGCACCAGGCGAGCTCGGGTCGACCGCGGGTGTGCCGTCGAGGTTTCTCTCGAGCTGCGTACGGGTGCAGTACATCGGTTCCTGCACGATTGCGCTCATGCGCGGCGGCGGCAGAAACCGCTCGACGTCACGCAGGCGCAACGGGTTGAAGAAGAACCAGGGCTGCCAGCCACCGGCGACCATGATGGTCAGCAACTTCGTGGGCCCGGTGCCATGCGCAGCACGTGCCACACCGGCCCGCAACGGGTTGAGCCCGAAGCGGTCGAGCAGCGCCACCTGCGCCGCACCCACACCCAGAGAAAGCAGCCTGCGACGCGTCAGCTTCGAGTTCATCGGCGGCTCCAGTTTCTAAAACGTGAGTGACAACGGGTGACGAACGATGGCCGCGCACGTCGCTGGCCAGCCCGCGCGCGGAAGGCCCGTGTCGTAGAGACGGAAGAGTTCGATGAGCGCGTCGAGCGTCTCGGCCGGGGCGGTCTCGCCCGTCACGCGCTCGAACACGTGGGCGAGGTTTTGCCGCACGCGGGCGGCCGAGGCGGGCGTCGAAAGCCCATCGCTCGCGCTGGCGTATTTGTAGAAGACGGTGTTGGCCGAGCTCACCTTCAGGCACCACGCCTGAGAGAGCTGCACGGTGATTTGCACGAAGGTGATGCCCAGCTCGTTCGCGCGCGGGGTGCCCTTGAGCCAGTGCGGCGCGCCGAGTTGCTGCATGCGGTACTGCGAGCGCGGTGAGCGAGGGGAAAGGCCGTCAGGGTTTTCCAGGCCGTAGTCGCCGCCGCCCTGCGAGAAGCTGGTAGGCGTGAGCCCCAGCGCCCACTCGAGATTCGACTGCAGGTATTCCGCGTAGAGGCGACGGTTCAAGCTGGCCGACACCTCGACCGGGCCGGCCGCGGGCGAGAGCGCGGTCACCCAGCATCGCAAATCGGCCAGCGAGGGCAGCGTCGTGTCGGCGTCAGCCAGCGTCGCGTAGGACACCGAAGGAGGCATCTGCAACACCCCCGTCTTCGCCTCGAGCATGTCGAACAGCGCGCTCTCGTCGGGTTTTTGCGGCACCACGAAGCGCGCGTTGCGCGCCACCATCGTCTCGAAGTTGGCGACCGAGGCGAAGAGCGGGAACTCGGCGCCGCCCGCGTGGCAGCCCGCGCACGACGCGCGCATTCCTTCGAAGACGCGCGGGGTGGTGAGCGGCTGCGCTTCGTTGCAGTCACTGACGCGAGGGCGTGGCGTGACGACGGGCGGGGTGACGGGCGCTTCGTGCGCGCCGCGCGGAGTGGAGATGTCACCCATGCACCCCGCGAGCATGAAGGGAACCAGTCGAAGTCCGCGCATCACCAGCCCCTCCGCACTTCGGGCCGAAGCATCAGCTCACGCACGAACGGGCGCAGCTTGCGATCGTTGGCGACGAACCGCCGCACCAGCTCTGAGAGCAACGCGTTGTCTGCGTTTCGATCGAGGTCGATGCCGACGAACGCTTCGTACATGCGCTCGGCCATGCAGCGGTCGAAGGTGCCAGAGGCCACCAGTTGTTTGGCAAAGCCCAGCGGCCCGATGGTGCCGTCGCCGTCTTGACCGAAGAGCTTGAAGCGCGCGGGCGCGTCAGCCGGCTGGAAGTCGAGGAACATCGCGTCGGGGTTGTCCATCAACTGCGCTTGCGTCACCGGCGTCAGCACCGTGCCGTGAATGAACGAACCCTTCCACCGATGGTACGGGTTCGACGTGCCGCTCGCGCTGCTCATCTTCCACGGGCCGACGCCGCCCAGCACGGTGGCGCCGCCGCCCCCGAAGCCGTTGCGCTTGAAGAAGATCGACGCGGGGTCGAGCGCCTGGTGGCAGTGCTGGCACACGCCTTCGGTCGCGGGGTCACGCAGGTAGCTGCCCAGCGCGCTCGCCTGTTCTTGCGTGGGGGGAATGAAGTCGCGACACGCGAAGACCTCGAGCCACCGGGCGCCGCGCACGCGCTCTCGCGGGAAGACACCCATCGCGCCCCACGTGCTGAGCACCCCTGCAGAAGGCAGCCCTTCGGGCTCGCCAGTCTGCACCCGAGGGTCAAACGAATAGCGACGGCTCAACGCCACCTCGCCACTCGCCACTGCGTCACCCCCCGTCAACGACAGCAGGTGCGGGTTGACGGTGTGCGGGACGAACTCGGTCCACGCCAGCGGGTCACCCGGCTGATGAAGGGGGTCGACCACGCTCGACCAGTTGCCCGCCCGCCACCACTCGATGCCGTCGATGTGCGCGTTGGCCGTGTTCATACGCGCGGCACGCACGTACATGAACTTGAGCATCAACGGCGCCACCGTGTAGTTGCCGGCGACCAGGTCGGTCATCGGCCGGTCGTGCCAGGCGAGGTGCGCGAAGAGGCGCGGTCCCTCTTCCCAGGCCTGACGTCGGGGCGTGTTCGGCGCCGTGTCGACGCCCGCTGCGACCTGCGGCACGCCTGAGAGGTTGCTCGGCGTCGCCCAGCAGTAAATGAGGTTCGGCCCACACGAACAACGATTGGCCGAGCTGTCGCGGAAGGCGTTGTTGCGCGGCGCCACGTTGATGAGGCCGCAATCGAAAGGGCCATTGCTGCGCACCTGTGTTCCCGCGCGGCCGATGACTGACACGGTCGTGCCGGGCGCCCACCAGGGGGCCACTTGCGCCAGCGGCGCGGCTGGGTCGTCGCAGATGCTGCCGGGGTCTCCACCGTGCATGTCACCGAAACTGGCGAAGGCCCCCAGCGAGCCGGCGTGCAGCGTCGTCGCGCCGCAGCGGTTGAGTTCCCCCCCCTGAAAGCCCGAGAAGTAGTTCAGCACGAAGCCCTGGTTGTACGGGCCCATGCGCAGGTGGTCGCGACCGAGCCGCACCATGTGCTCGTAGAAGTCGGTCGACGCGAGGTCTTCGTCGAGAATCGCCCGCAGCACCGAGTCGAGCTCAGCGTCGGTGCTGACCGCCTTCACCCGCGCCATTTCTGAGTCTGTTGGAGGGCGCCCCAACACCGAAAACTGCACCCGCCTCAGCAGGCGCGTCTTCGACAGCACGTGGCCCGTGTACCCACCATCGACATCTTGCGCTGCGGCCGAAGACGCCAGCAGCACCAGCATCAGTCTCATCGTGCGTCTGCAGGGCAAGCGAGCCTCCTCGTTTCCCCCTCATGTCCGAAAGTGAACAAGGTGGCTCACCAGCCCGACACGAATTGACTCAGGCGCGGACGAACCTGCGAACTCGACGCGACTGCCGCCGCGAGGTCAGCGCCCAGGCGAACCACGCCAACCCCCCCGGCGCACCGCTCGAGCCACTGCACCCGATGCCGTATCGGTGCGGATCGGTTCGCAAACCACCGTCCGAGTCGGTGTCGTGCGAAAGACAGAGCCGATGCAGGCGCGCAGTCGTGAAGCGCGGCGCGACCAGCACCCACACGCTCACGGCATCACGCGCGAGGGCGAGGTCATCGATCACGGGAATATCGAGCGAAGCGAGGTCGACGACGACGCCGTCCGCTGCGAGGCGCTTGAGGTACAGTCGGCCGTCGACCACGACGCCGGCGAGCGTATGGTCTTGCGCGCACTCGCCGCGCACGTAACGAATGAGGCCCGCGGCCACCAGAAAAGGCAAGCCGTCGCCCACGGCCTCGACGCTGCCGCCGCCGTCGGCTTCGCTGCGTGCGTAGACGCTGACTGCGGGGCACGCGAGCGGCCTCGCTGCGAGGGGCGAAAGCGCCAGCACCCGCTGCGAGACCAACGCGCCATCGAGAGTAACCACGCGCTCGACGACTTGACCGCTGCCTTCGAAGACCAGCTTCACCGTCTCGCCGAGGATCACGCCATCGGCCTGGCCGAGCGAGGGAATCTCGATCAGCGCGTGGCGGAGCGGACCCCCTTCCAGCGGAGTCGACGTGAACGCGGCCCTCGCGCCGAGGGTACGGTATGAAACGAGCGCCGTGTCTCTGAGCGCTGAGACGCGCAGCCCCCACCCGGGGTTGCCGCCCACCGCGACCCCCGCCACCGACTCCGGCGAAGAGACAAGACTGCCGTCTGCGTCGATCCGCGCCAGACTTGGAAAGTCGCCGGCATGAAAAGCCAACGCGATGCTCCCCTGAGCCCAGATCGCGTTGAACGCAGAGTCGGCCGCGGACGTCGAGAGCTCTTTCACGTTGAAGCCGCCGTCACTGGGCACGTAGGAACGCAAGACGCCGCCGCTGCCCACGCCGAACGCAACGGGCCCGGCAGGTGTGGCGACGACAGCCGCTCGGAGCAGGCGCTCGTTCAGCTCGTACGTCTCGTCGATACACGGAGCCGGCCCTGCGTCGACCTCGACTGAAGCGTCCATCGACGGCGCACGAATCAGCTCGAAGCGCTGCTCTGCACAAGCCGCGAGCAGCACGCAGGTGACGCTGAGCGCTCTCACCACGCCACCTCGAGACCACCGCGCGCGCGCCCCGCCAGCGGCCCGAACGCCGCAGCGCCCTGACCTGCGACCTCAAGCGCGGGCCTGTGCCAAAACCAGTCGAAAGCCACGCCGAGCCACAACCCCACGGGCCCGGCCAGACGCCACGCGACGCGCACGTCGGCCCCTGTCGTCACGCTCCACGCATTGGCTTGCGCGCCCTCAAAAGGGGCGACCGCGATGCCTTCGAGAGGCAACCACGCACCGCCAACGGTGACGCTCAGCGAGACGTTCCACGAAGTCGCCGCGGGAAACCGCGAGCTGATGGCCAGCCATGCTGCGAAGGGGCGCGCGCGCAGCACCCCTTCGGGCACCGTGCGCGCGGTCTGCACTGCCGTGCCCAGCACCCCAACGCCCACCGCGAACACCTTCGAGAGATGAAACGCTGCGCCCGCCTCGACGGAGAGGCCCGGCGAGAGCCCCCCCATCGCCAGCACCCCACCGCCCCCAAACCGCACCTCGAGGCGCTCGGGCGACGGCTCGGGCTTCGGAAGTACGGCCGGAGGAGGCGGCGGCGACTCAACCACCACCTGCCTGTCCGCAGGCGGGCGACTGCGCTGTTCGACTTCGAGCAGCACTCCGCGCACGATCTCTGCGATGTGCGCGGCGCGCGTCACCACGCTGCCACCACCCAACGTCTCGCCGAGTACGACGGGGGGCGCCACGCCAGTCGCCGTGACGACCAGCCGCCGGTCGTCATCGACGATGACGCTCGTGGCGCACGTCACGTCGTCACGCACCGGCAACCCCACGGTGGCCAGCAGCTCATCTTTGAGGCGCAGCTCGAGCGCGAGGTCTGACGCCACCCTCAGAGCGACGCAGTCCGTCGGCAGAGCGCTGAGCATCAACCACCACCACATGCGCTGCGGCCGTATCACGGTCAGTGGTCGAGCAGCACGGCCTTCGCGAGGCGGCTGTGTGGCCCCGTCGGGAACTGCGCGAGGTATTGGGTGGCGAGCTGCCGTGCCCTTTGCACCTCGCCGCTCCGCTTCGCCAGCTCGATGCGCCGACCCAGGGCCTCTGCGCCGAACGCGCCGGCTGGGAACTCAGCGTGGTAACGCTCGAACCAACGCGCCGCCTCGACGCCGTCGTCGGCATTGAAGGCGAGCCGGCCGAGGAAGAAAGTGGCGGCGTCGGCGGTGCGGCTTCTCGGAAACCGGGCTCGTGCTTGCTGGTAGGCCTCACGCGCCAGGGCTGCGTCACCTGAAAGGCGCGCGACGTCGCCCAGCAGCGCAAGGTCGACCGCAGGCACCGTCGCGCACAGCTTTTTCCACCCGACCCGCTGCGCCGCGGCGAGGGCGTCGACGTACCGCCCGCGCTTCGCCAGCGTCTTCCACGCCGCGATCTTCGCGCGCGGATTGGGCTGCTCGGGTTCCGAGGGGGCCTCGAGCTCTGGTGTTTCCGGTGGCGACTGGGCCGGCGGGGGCACCGCAACGACGGCCACCTTCAACGAGCGCGTCACGGCCTGCCCGGCGACGTACTGAGTCTGCTGGCCATCGGGGCCGAGCACGACGACCGCGCCGTCGTGCATCGAGAGTGAGAACGTCTGGCGCTCGACGTCCCACCCGGTGTCGAAGCGAGTGCCAACGACCTTCACGATGAAGGGGCCGACCTCGAGCGTCCACCGCGTGTCCTCTCGATGCGGCACCGACACCGAGACCTGGCCGTGCTCGACAGAGACGTGCGCACCCGAAGGCGTCAACTGGGCCACCTTGAAGCGCGAGCCCTTCTGCATGAGCAGGGTCGCTCCACCAGAGAACGCCACCGGCTGCTCTGTTTCCGCGGTCAACCATGCCCCTGAGGCGAGACCTGGCGTCTCGATGACGAGGGGCCGCTCGCGGGTGACGACGAGTGTGGCGCCAACGCTGAGCACCATAACGACCAGAGCGAGCGCCACCCACCAACGACGCAGGCCGGCTTTGCGCGGCTCAGGCCAGTGGAGCGCCGCAGCAGTGCGCTCGACGACGCGATGGTGTTCGACAGCCTCGTCTTGCTGACGGGCGACTTCTTTGCCCAGGGCTTCGAGGTTCTGCATCACGCACCTCCCCATCGTTCAGCGGCGACCCAGGTGTCGAGCGCAGGGTGTCGGCGCGCTCGCTTGACGAAGGCGTCTTGAGCATCGCGCAGCCGCCGCTTCGCCGTCGCCAGCGAGACGCCGAGAAGATCAGCGACCTCGGCCAGCTCGCGACCGTCGATGAAGCGCAGCACGAAGGCGAGGCGTTGCTCATCGTCGAGCTGATTCAAAATCGAATACGTGGCGTTCAACGCTTCGCGGGCCTCGGTGCGCTCGGGCACTGGGGTATCGGCATCCGACGCGCCGAAGACGAGCCAGCTTCGACGGCGTCTGGAGCGCAGGTGATTGCGTGCGACGTTCACACACACGCCAGAGAGGAAGGGGCCGAGCCTCAACCCCCCGCGACGGCGCTGGATCGCGTTCCAGCCCAACACCATGACTTCATTGGCCAGGTCGGGCACGTCGGCATCGTGGCCGACGAGGCGGCTGAGGAAGCGGGTCACCACCGTCAGCTCGCGCCTGAAGAGCTGCTCGAACGCCCAACGATCGCCCGCATGCGCTGCCGCGAGCAGAACGCCCTCGTCGGTCAACGGGAACTGGACCACCTTGGCGTTGCCCATTCAAACCACCCTGTCCGCGACCGGCGCGAACGGCTCACGCCACGATATTTCAGTAATGCGGCGCCTCACACAACAGCTCATGCGTCTGGGCATCGACCCTCGTCGAGACCGCGCGGGTATGACTCCCGACCGAGGGCCCTGCACGCGTGTGCCGCCGAACTGCCCGCCTCGACTTTCGACTCAGCCGATGTCGTAGCGAACGACGACCGCGTTGTGATCCGACGCGAACCTGGTGTCGATTTTGTTCGACAGCTTTTTGAGCCCGTCGTGGCGCGTGTGCATCACGTAGTCGAGCGTCGACCTACCGTGCGTGCCGGCGCGCAGGCCGCTGGCATAGGCAACCCTGTTGCCGAAGACCTTGAAGTGGTTCCGGTTGAAGTCGCCGGTGATGGTCACCGGGTGACCCTGCTTCTCGAAGCGGGTGATCAGCTTGCCCATCTTCTGCATGTGCACGTTCCACATCGCCTTGCGCCAGGGGTCGGTCGGCTGAACCTTCGTGTTCCACGCCCCGCTCACCAGGTGGGTGTTCATGTGGATCATCGTCTCGCCGGTCTCTTTGTTCTTCAGCTTCACCCACGCGACGGTGCGGTTGGGCGAGACCTTCGCTCTGCCCCCGTGCATCTGCTCGACGCCTGAGTCGAGCAGCTTGAACTCATCGCTCTTCCACGAGATCGGCGTCTGCAGCCCCCTGGGCATGAAGTGATTGAAGCCCTTCAGGTCGCGGATCGCGTCTTTGTAGCGCTCGGGGCCGATCTCCTGCCAGCCGATGATGTCGCCCGCCTTCGCCGCCCGCTTGACGTCGTGGATCACCTTGTCCTGCGACATCTCGGGGTTGCTCTTCACGTTCATGCTGACGACGTCGAAGACCCCTTTGCCATCAGGCGTGCTGCCCGTCTTGGGGCCGGCCAGCTTGATGCCGAGCAGCTTCGCCATCCTCCCGCCGACGACGCCGTCTTCTTTCCACCCACGCCGCTGCTCCAGCTTCTGCACCGCGGCTTTGGTCTGCCCATCGAAGCGAGTGTCGGCAGGGCCCTTCACGAGCCCTCGCTCCTTCAATTCCCGCTCCAGCTGCCGAACCTGCGCTCCCACGGAACCAACGCTCAGCCGGCCAAGAGTGGTCATGTGAGTATTTTCGGCCCCGCGCCCTTCTCGGCGTTCGCGAAGATGGGCAACGGCCCTTACACAACGGCCCTCATTTTCTTCGGCATTTCGCCTGGGGAAGGGGCGGCACGTTCGCGGGCACGATTTCGCGCACCGTGACGATCAGCTCGACGCCGCAGTCCCTCACTTCGCCGGCGCCGGCGGCTGCACGCTGATCGACCGGAACGCGAGGCGCGAGTTGCCAGCCGTGACCACCCGGAACTCGGCGAGGCTGGCCTCTTCCTTCAGCGTGAACTCGAGGGTCTTGTCGATCATCCCATCGGGCCCGGCCGTCGAAGCCAGCAACGGCGCGGTCTGGAACATCTGACTGGGGGTGCCGCTGAACGCCCCCGCTTCGACGAACCCAAGGTCGTCACCATCGGCCTTGCCCAACAACTGCAAGTGGAAGGTCACCTGGTACTTCCCCTGCTTCAGATGCATGTAGGGCCCGAACGCGAGGAACCCCTTTTCCCGCTCGCTGACCCGCTCTTGCTTGCTCGTCACCGCGGCAGTCAGCGTGGTCAGTGAGTCGGTCAGTCCCAGGGTGAGCTGCCTGGGCTCGAGGGTCCCGATGATCAGCCAGTAGCTTCGATCGCGGAAGTGCAGTTCCTCACGTCGCAGCTCATTGAGCTCGATGCCCGCGGCGGCGAAGGCCTGCTGAGCCTGCACGAACCGCTGCGGGGTGTCGTCCAGAATGACCACCGCGTCGCCCTTCTCGAAGAAGTCGAACGAGCCGTAGCCATTCACCTTGTAGCTGCGCGCTCCCTGGGGGTACGCGCGAGAGAGGTGTGAATACGACGCCAGGTGCGCCGACGAGATGCTCAAGAACACGCACCGCAGCGGGCTCTGATCGTCGTACCAGTAGCTGGCCCTGCGCCCCTTGAGCTCTGCCTGAATGAGGCCGATGGCCGTCGCCACCGAGGCCGCGGCCTGGGAGTCCGCCGCGTCACCGGGCGCCGCGAAGTTGATCGGGCCGCCGGTCACCAGCGCCACCAGCGCCCCGGCGCAGAGCACCGAGTGGGCTTTCGGCCGCTTGATCGTCCACCGCCACGCGATCAGCCCTGCCGCTGCGAGGGTCGCGATGCCCCACTGCAACCCTGCGAGCGGGACCGCTTCCAACCACAGCCTCGTCACCCTGAAGGGGTAGTGCTGCTGGCCGAACGAGGGCAGGTAGTACGGGCTCTCGAGGCGGTAGATCGCCCCCGCGACGATCGCGAACACCGCGATCAGCCCGCCCATCGTCCAGCTCGTGCCGTTGCCCTTCGACCGTTCACCGAGCAGCGCGGCGATGGCCAGCAACGTGCTGGGGAGGAAGTACGAGGTGAAGAACGAGTACTCGAGCCAATACGCCGGCGTGAAGATCTCGAGCCCTGTCATCACCACCATCAGCACCACTGCGTTGAGGTACGCGAAGGCCTCGAAAGAGGTGAGGCGACGCCGACGCATCGAGGCGAGCAACAGCGCCAGCGCAGACAGCACGCCCCCAAACGCGACGGGCACCAGCCAGTTCGCCTGGAAAAACCAGGAGAGGACTGGGTGCTTCCAGTCGGCGCTCTTGATGCGCAGCGCCTCGTCGATGATCGGCATGAAGTAGAAAAAACGACCGTAGAGCGCGCGGCAGATCGCGCCCATCGACGCGACCGTCGCGAGGCCCCCCAGAAACATCGTCAGCCACAGCAGCCACGCCCGCGCCTGCTTCGTCTGGCGTTGGCTCAACGCGATCAAACCCAACGGCGTGAGCAACATCGGCGCGGTCATCGGGTGCGTGGTGAGCATCGCCACGAAACAACCGCCAGCGACCAGCGCGCCCAGCACGCGACGCCGCGGCGAGGTCTGCGCTCGATACCAGCGCGCCACGCCCGCAAGTCCAACCATGAACCAGGTGATGAGCGAGCCATCGACGTAGCCCCACCCCAGACAACGGACCAGGTACAGGCACGTTCCGAACAACACCACGCCCGGCAGCCGCGTCGTAGGTCGCGCCACGCTGGTCAGAAAATCGAACACCGCCAAGAGCAACACCTGCGCGCACAGCAGGCCGTAGGCGAAGTTGGCGGCATCTTCAGGAAAGAGCCGCGTGAGGAGATAGCGGGGCACCAGCACGAAGGGCCGCGCTGCGTAGTAGTAGTCACCCAGCGAAACGTTGGCGTTGACGAGGTCTCCGCCGAGCGCCCGGTAGATCCACGCGTCGACCATTCCCAGCGGAGTGACCGTCCAGTTGGTGACGAGCAGCATCAACCACGGCAGCAGCAGTGCACTGCCGATCGCGATGCGGCGCGCGGCTGTCCCGGGGGTGACCATGGCGCTGCGGATATCGCGAATGCGGCCGTTGAGCGGTCTCGAAACGCGATGTCGCACTGCGTGACCCGAGCTTCCCGCACCCGCACCGTACGCCGAGAGCCTGCAGGGCCGAGAGCTCGAAGCATGTCTGGGCTTCATGCACCCATGAACGCCCGCGCCGCGAAGGCCTGTGTAAACCTCAGCGCGGCCTGGCGAAGAAGGCGCTCACCGCCTCAGCCTGCAGCACGAGGTAGCGCGGCATCATTCGATTCATCAGCCAGCTCGGGAAGGCGCCGCCCTGGTTCTCGCGGTCGAGATACACCAGCTCACTGCTCACGCCGTCGGGGCGCGTGGTGCACAGCGCAGCACCCCACCAGTCGATGCGCTCGAAGCCGCGCACCGGTGGCAGGCGATCGACCGAACGAAAGCTCGCGAGCTTCACGCCCGGCGCGAGGTCACGCACCACCTCAAGGCTGCACAGGTCGCGGTTGCTGATGCCGGGAAGCCCCGGCACGAAGCGCTGGTAGAGCACGCGTGCATCGGCGCGCATCGTCTCGACCACGTGGCCGCCCGCGTACTCCCGCGTCCATTCTTTGTGGAACTCGAGCAGGCGCGCGACGAAGGCCTCGAACACCACCTCGGCATCGGCGTTGACGACGTTGAGCTTCCAGCGAAAGAGATGGTTCGGGTCGTCGACGCTGGGGCGGCTCCAGATGTCGAGCGCCTCGCGGTGAATGAGCGACTTCCAGCCGTCATCGCTCGTCATCAGGCGCAGGTCTTCGTCGAGCCACGAGCTGGCGTTGGCTTCCCACGTGGCGAACGGCTGAAGGCTCATCGACGGTCCAGGATGGCGTCGGCGCGGGCCACGATGTCGAGCGCCCACCCGCGCCGCCAGCCAAGGCGCTGCATCGCGCGGAGCACGTGCACGGCGAACAGCCGCGGCGCCGAGACGAGCTCCAACGGAAGGTACACGGTGTTGAGCGCCAGCAGGCGAACGCGGTGCGGGGTGCTGGCCTGCGCCCAGTACACGGGGAAGGTCTCGAAGCCGCGGCCGGTGATGACGGGCGGCACCGGCTCGACCGCGTGGCTCACGTTCTGGATCGCGGCGAGCCCCAGCAGGCCGAGCGCTGCGTGCCAGCCGCCCAAGCCGTGCGCGGAGGCGAGCGAGGCGACGAACGCGAGCACCACCACCTGCAACGAAGCCACGAGGCCGACGAAGACGTTCAGCCGCAGGTACCAGAGCGAGAGCAGGGCCCCGAGCACCAGCGGGGCGATGCCATGACCCCAGGCGAGCAGGAAGAAGCAGACCAGAATCGCCTGAGTGCCGAGGTAGTGCGCCCACCGCGTGAGCACGGTGCGGTGGAAGACCTCGAACTGCTCGGCTTGGTAGTCGAGCGCGAAGAGCCGCCAATACACGGCCGGTTCAATGAGCGCGAGAGTGGTGAAGGTGGGCGGCTTCGGGGGCACGGCCTGTTTTTGCACGAAACCGGCGGTTCCATCACCTGCAGCTGACGAAGGGCGGGGCCACGCGCGTCGAGTCAGTCGCCCGCGCAGGCACGCTGCGAGGGCGCCGAAAGCACGCCTCTGATTGGCGATGGGACAATGCTAGGGTTCGGCCCGATGGCTTCTGCACTCTTCGCGCTCCTTTGGTTCCAACTGGGGGGCGCGATCGCAAACGAGGGCGTCGAAGAGGACGAGCTGACCCCGCTCGTTCCCCTCACCCGATTGAGCGATTCACCGGCCCCGGTGCCTCCGCCCACGCTGACTCCCGCGCCCACGGTCAGCGCCAGCGCAGCGCCTGAAAAGCCCCTCGTGGGGCTCGAGGTGGGGTTCAAGCTCGCCCTGGTCATCCCCGTGGGGAAAGCAGGAGCGACGGTGGCCTCGCTCGATGGCTCGGTGAACACCAGCCGCACGGTGGCCCCGGCGGCGGCGGTGACGCTGCGCTACCGCCTGCCCTTCGCGCGCTCCCTCATCGTGGCGGCAGAGGGTGGCTACAGCCGCCTCTCGGGTGCAGGCTCGCGCCAACTCGCGAACGACCCTGACTTCGGCCCGACCGTCTCCTGGGCCTGGAAGATGGACCTCGTGCCGCTCCTGCTCGGGCTGGCCTTTGAGCTGCCCTTCAAGCTCCCGCTCAAGTTCGCGCCCGTGGCGGGCGGCGCGGCCCTCTTCGTCAGCTCCCAGACGACCTACGCAGAGATCGCCGACGCACCGCAGCCCGGTTGGGCGCTCGGTTGGTACGCCGGGCTCGAGGTCTCGCTCCCGCTGGGCCCGGGGGCCATCGCGATCGAGGCCCGCTACCTGAGC
Organism: Archangium sp.; assembly: GCA_043773025.1. Taxonomy (GTDB): domain Bacteria; phylum Myxococcota; class Myxococcia; order Myxococcales; family Myxococcaceae; genus Archangium_A. Next base: position 23,319 of record JAYVFP010000369.1, on the reverse strand, counting down.
GCGCGCACCGACCTCGGCTTTCCTCGGCTTTACGGCAAGACAGTCAATGGCTCGCCCGGTGATGTCCAGGGCACGCAAGTGTTCGCTGGCTACCGCTTTTCGTTTTGACACCCACGTCCCCGGTGCTCCTCATGAGTCGAAGTTCGCTCGTTACCTCGCTGTGCACCCTGTTCGTGGTGGGCTGCTCCGATCAAGACTTCGTGAGCGACATCCCCTTGCGGGTGGTTGCCACTTCCCCTTCGGGCAACGCCACGGACATCGGGCGTGGCGCGGCCATCACCATCACCTTCAGTGAGAAGCTCAAGGCCGCCTCGGTGCAGGAAGGCGTGCGCCTGGAGCGCCTGACTGCCGGCGACCCGCAACCGCTCGAGGCCACCGTCGCCTACTCCGATGAGCCCGTGCCCACGGTCACGCTCACCCCCACCCGGAAGCTGGCGTTCTCGTCGCGCTTCCGCGTGAGCGTGGCCACCACCGTGGTGCGCGCCCGCGACGGGGGGCCTCTCCCGGTGAAGGTCAGCTGGACCTTCGAGACCGGCAGCCCGCCCCCGTTTCGCGTGGACCAGTTCACGCCCGCTGACGCCTCCAGCGGCGCGATGGCGAACCTGCCTCTGAAGATTCGTTTCAGCGAGCCGCCAGACTGCGACTCGGTGCGCGCGGGCCTCACGGTGACCGAGGCGTTCGATGCCCACCCGCACACCGCCGGTGCGGCGGCCGTGGTGCCGGGCACCTGGGCTTGTACGCAGGTGGACTCTGGCGCCGAAGACACGCTCGACGGACAGGTCTGCGACACCACCCCGGGCACCTGCCTCATCACCTTCGCGCCTGCAGACGCGACCTTCCGCTTCAAGGCGTCCTCCAACGTCACCGTCGCGCTGGCGGCCACGGTGGCGTCGGCGCGGGCCACGAGCACCGCAGGTCAGCTCACGGGTCCCACCGCCGCCACCTTCCGGATCGAAGATCCCGCGCCGCTCGCGCTGATCTCCAGCTCGCCCGGCAACGGCGCTTCGTGGGTGGCGATTTCACCCCAGCCAGAGCTCCAGCTCGCCCTGTCAGAGGTGGTGGACTGCGCCTCGGTGAGCAGCACCACCGTGGGCGCCACCGTCACCGACGCGGCCGGCGTGAGCACCTCGTGGCCCTTCACCCTGCGCTGCACCGCGGGGCAGGTCTTCTTCACGCTCGTGCCCAGCGCGCCCGCCACCCCGCTTCCCTACCAGGCCACCGTGCGCGTCACCCTGCAGGGCGGTCTCTTCGGGACGCCGGTGCTCGAGAGCGCGCGCGCGACCACCCGGGGCGGCCAGCTCCCGAGCGACCTTTTGGTGAGCTTCACGACCGAAGAGGCCCCGGGGCTGCGCCTCTCGACGGCCACGCCGGCCGGCGGTTCGATTCACGCCGCCGTCAACGACCCGCTCACCTTCGACTTCAGCGACCCGCTCGACTGCACCTCGGTGAGCAGCGCCAGCGTCAAGGTGGACGTGGTGCCGCCCGTGCTCGAGTCGGGCGCAGCCCCGGCCCCCGCGTACACCGACACCTGCGTCTTCACCTGCCCCGCCGCGAGCAACGATCGCCGCGTCGCCTGCGCGCACGGCACCTTCCCCGCCAGCGCGCAGGTGACCACCACCTTGCTGGGCGCGGCGACGGCGGCCGGCTCGTTGCGCTCGGTGGCGGGCAACGTGATGCGCTCGCCTGGCGTGGCGGTGTCGTTTCGCGCGGAAGACCCTCAGCCGTTGGTGGTGATCGGCAGCGCCCCCAACGGCAACCCGGGCAATAACGTCTCGGCCAACACCGACGTCCGCTTCACCTTCAGCCGGCCGGTGCGCTGCGCGCAGCTGTCGAACACCACCCTGCCCCGCCTTCAGTTGGTGCAGGTGGACACCGGCGCCGTGGTGCCCGGCACCATCACCTGCGTCGATGGTTCCAGCTCGGGCCCCAACGTCAACGGCACGGTGGCGGTCTTTCGCCCCTCGTCGCCGCTCACGGTGCTCAAGCGGTACCGGGCGCGCGCGCTGGGCGGCATCGTCGCGGCGGACGCCACCGTGGCCGACGGCACCGTGTGGGGCCAGCTCCCGCAAAACGTCGAGGTGGAGTTCGTGATTTCGTACGAGAACCTCGAGGTGCTCGACACCAGCCCGGTGGCCTTCGCCCAGCTGGTCTCGGTCGGCTCTGCGGTCTCGCTGCAGTTCAACCAGGAGCTCACCCCGGGCACCCTGGTGCCCTGCACCCCCAGCGTGCAGACCGGCTGCAACGTGTTCCTCAACCGGGGCGCCACCTCGACCCAGGCCAGCGCGTTGCCCGTCGACGCCGTGACCTACGACAGCAACACCTTCACGTGGACGATGAACCCCAACGATCCGGCGAACGCGCCCTTTCTGGAAGGCGACGTGAACTACACCATGACGGTGCGCGGCGGAGCGCCCGGCCCGCTGGGAGCCAACGGCGTCTCCCGCCTCCCGGTGGACTTCACCTTCACCTTCCGCACGTCCTCGGGTCAGTTGGTGCTCAGCAGCACCCCGCAGAACCTGACCACCGGGGTCCGCACCACTGCGCCGGTCTGCGTGGAGTTCGTCAACGACATCGACGTGACGAGCCTCACCGCTGGTGGCACGCCGCAGCTCACGCTCTCGTACCAGGACACCTTCGGCCGGGCGGCAGCGGTGCCGCTCGACCCCGCCACCCCGTACACCGTCAGCGGGACCTCGGGGCGCACGGCGAACTACGTCTGCCTCAACATCACCGTCTCACCGTTCGCCTGCGACCCCGGCACGCACCGGCTGCGCGCGTTCACCACGTACACCGGCAACGTCTCGACCTCGGTGCTGGTGGGTGGCACCCCGCTGACTCCCGCCTTCTCGTGGACCTTCACCACCCGTCTGCCGCCCCAGCTGAGCACCCTGCGCAAGCAGAACATCGTCATCTCTGAGCCCTTCGCCGCCAGCGAGACAGAGGTGCCCATCAACGCTGCCTTCGTGATCGCCTTTGCAGAACCCATGAGCGCTTCGTCGCTCACGAGCGCGAACCTTCGCCTCGTACCGTTGGACGGCTCGCCGGCTGTCGTCACCACCGTCACCACCGACGGGCTGCCGCAGCCGCTCTCGGCCGTGCTCACCACCCCGGGGCTCGGGTACCTCACGGGCACCACGGGCCGCTACGCGGTAGAGCTGCTCGGCGGTACGGGCGGCGTCACCGGCGGGGATGGAACCCCGCTCGCCAACGACGTGCGGGTCAGCTTCACCACCAGCCCGGCCGCGGCGCTGACCATCTCCCCCCCCGAGGCGAGCCTGACGCCCAACGTGCTCATCCCCGTGGTGTCGACGCGCGATCTCTGGCCCCCTTCTGTCACCAGCAGCAACGTGCTCGCCACCCGCGCCGGCCTGCCCATCAACGGCACGGTCGCGCTCCAGGTGGCCCAGCCCCGCGGAGCGACGTACATCGCCAACCCCACCTGGCTCACCAACGACGTCGGCCCCTTCGTCGTGCGCACCACCACCGGCGTCCTCGACTTCCGCGGCAACCCGGTCCCCCCGGCGACGACCCCGGCCTACAGCTCGGGCAACACCCCCTCGAGCGCCGCGGTGGCGCCCACAGCCCTGGCGGCGGCCAACGTGGCTGCGGGCACCGCGCCCCAGACCTTCGTCATCACCACCGGGGGCACCGGCCTCAAGGAGCGCATGCTGGCGACCTCGTACTTCTCGAGCCCCCCGGGCCAGCCTGACGGCACGGTGAGCCTGGTGGCGGTCGGCGGGGCGGGCTGCCCTGCCGCGGGCACCCGGCTCTCGCTCGTCACGGTGCTGGCGCCTTCGACGGTGGCGGCCAACCCGGATCGCGTGCAGGTCTCGGTGCGAGAGCCGCCGTACATGCGCGCCGGCTGCCAGTACGTCTTCACCCTCAGGCAGAGCGCGACCGCCAACGTCTACAACCAGTCGGGCGGGGCGGACTTCAGCACCCCGTTCACCGGCGAGAGCACCGCGCCCACCCTGCTCAGCCTCGAGGTGCAGCGCGTCGACGGCACCTTCGGCCCGCTCAACGGCACCACCAACGCCTCAGGGCGGGCGCAGATCCGCGCGACCTTCAGCGAGGCGATGGAGCCTTCGAGCTTCGCAGGGTCCACCTTCGCGATCGCCGGGGCCACCGGCACCTTCGCGGTGGCCGGCGCGGTGGCGGTGTGGACGCCCAACGCCAGCCTGCTGCCGGGGGCAAACTACGGGGTGAGCGTGGGCGCGGTGCGCGATCTGGCGAACAACGCCTTGGGCGGTTCGACGCAGAACTTCACGGTGGAGAACCTCACCCCCACCTTCACGGCGGTCAGTTGGAGCGGCACGTCGACCCGGCAGGCCCCGCGTGGCACCGCCACGCTCACCTTCAGCGAGCCGGTCGACCCGGCGACCATCACCTGCGACACCACCCTCACCCGCGGGGGCATCTCGGTCCGCGTGGCTGGAAATGTCCGGTACGGCTGCGGCGTGCTGTCGGCCGTCGATCCAAGACAGGTGCTCTGGCGCCCGGCTGATCCGCTCACGGTGGGTCAGGTGGTGGACATCAGCGTCAACCTCACCCCTGCCGTTCCGCTGAGGGACCTTGCGGGCACCGCGGTCGCCGGCTCGAGCCGCATCTTCACCCCCTGAGGTCGGCGCCAGTCCTTTCCCTCGTGGTAGCCTTTGGAGCATGCCGATGAGTCAGTCGCGAATCGTCTCCTCGGTGCTGCTGGCCACGGTCTTCGCAACGCCCGTGTTGGCGCAGAGTCGGCGCGTGGTGCTGCTCGAGCTGACGCCCCTCGATCAAGAAGTGTCGCGCGCCGTGGTCGAGCCGCTCTCGAAGGCCCTCACGGCCGAGCTCTCGAAGTCCTTCAGCGGGGTGCCTGCCAGCGAGATGGAGCGGCTGCGATCAGGCAGCGAGAAGCCCCCCAACGTGCGGGTGGCCGCCCAATCGCTCAACGAGGCCAAAGAGCTGCTCGCTGCAGGCCAGGTGAAGCAGGCAGCCAAGAAGATCGCGGTCGCACGTGGCTTCCTCGATCCGCTCCGGCCTCAGCTGCGCGACTACAGCCTGCTGACCAGCACCCTGCTCTACAGCGCAGTCGTCAACATGAACATCGGCGACAAGCGCACCTCGGGCGCGGCGTTCGCCGATCTCGCGCGGCTGCGGCCCGACTACCGCATCGACCCAGCAGAGTTCCCGCCCACCGTGATCGAGGCTTTCGAGAAGGCCCGCCAGGCAGAGGCCAAGCTGGCCAAGGGGCGCGTCATCGTCAACTCCACGCCGGAGGGAGCCCAGGTCTTCGTCGACGAGGTGGCGCGCGGCGTGACTCCGCTGACCGTGGCGGCGTCCCCCGGCGCCCACTTCGTGCGCGTGGCGCTCGAGGGTCACCTGGGGGTCACCCAGAGCGTCGCCGTGGCGCCGTACGCCAAACACGAGGTCCAGCTCTCGCTCGAGAAGAACCTGCCCCGGGCCGCGCTGCAGCAGCTCGAGTCGCTCGCTGTGTCCGGCGCAGCTCCGGGCGCGTTCACCCAGCCCGCTGGGTTGGTGAGCGGCGCGGTGGGCGCTGAAGGCATCATTCTGGGGATCGTCGCGCTCAGCTTGAAGGGCTACGTGGTGAGCGTGGCGTGGCTGCAGCCGGGCGCGCCCGTGCAGGTGATGTCGGTCGAGGTCAACCGCAACATGACCGACGCCAAAGAGCTGATGACCGCGGTCGGGGCAGCGATCGCCGTCGCTCCCCGGCCCAGCTCCGCCCCCACGAAGGATGACGCGGTGGTCGCGAAGGTGCTGGGCTCGGGGCAGCTCTCGCGCAAGCCCGACTACGCCAAATTCGCCCTCGGCTATGGGCCGGGAGGCGGCGCCGCGGTGCTCGCTGAGGCGTCCGTCGTACGCACCATCACCATCGACGGGGTCGGCCCGGGCGCCGCTGAGAAGCCAGCCGTGAAGTGGTGGGTGTGGGCTGGCATCGGGGTGCTGGTGGCCGGCGCGGCCGCGGGTGGCACTGCCCTCTTCGTCGCGACCCGGCCTCCCGAGGGCGTGCAGTTCGTCGTGCAGAGGCAGCCATGAGGCGCTGGATGCTCTTTCTCCCCCTGCTGCTGAGCTGCAGCCAGGGCACCGTGGTCAACCTGAAGCTGCGCATCGCGGGCGACGCGCGCAAGACACCCCTTCGAAACCCGGGCACGCCCAACACCCCGGCGTCCGACGTCGATGTGTTCAGGCTGGAGGCCTACAACCCGACCCTGGGCGTCACGCGCCAGGGAGAGGTGACCAACGACTTCGCCGTCTCCAGCGAGATCAAGGTCGGGGCGCTGGACATCTCTGAGGGCGCTGACTGGCGCACGCAGCTGGTCGGCAACGATCGGTTTGAGGCCCTTTTTTCCCTGGGCCGGAGCGAGCCGTTCGAGATCCCCAAAGAAGGCACCGTCGACGTGAAGATGGTGCTGGGCATCGCCGATGACTTCGCCACGACTGCGCTCGTTCGCGGAGGCCTGGGCCCCTTCGCCACCGCGACCGCGCTCCCCGACGGCGCGGTGCTGCTGATGGGGCTGGCCGGGCCTTCGTTGTTGGACCCCCACAGCGGCACGGTGTGCACCGACTGCCTGATGGGCGACCTCCCCTCTGCGCGGCAGTTGCACACGGCGACCTCGCTCAGCGATGGGCAGGTGCTGATCGCTGGAGGAGCGACCGCGGAGGGACTGCCTGTCGAGGGCGTGGCTGTCTTCAACCCCGGCAACCGCACTTTCACCGCGCTGCCGCTCGCGCAGTTCCCCGCCCGCTTTGGCTCGGCAGCAGCCGCGATGCCCGGCGGCCGCGTGCTGATCGCGGGAGGCCGGGGCGTTGCGGCTGCAGATGGCGCGCGCGTGCTGATCGTCGACGTCGCCGCGGGCTCCTTCCAGGAACAGCCGCCGCTCGCGGGGCCCGTCATGCTGGCTGCGGCCGCCTCGATGAGCACCGGCGAGGTGCTCGTCACCGGCGGGCTCGACGCCAGCGGGGCCGCCGTCGCGACCGCGAGCGTCTACCCAGCCGAAGGCGGGGCCGTGCGGCGCGCGACCCCGATGCTCGAGCCGCGCGCGCTCCACTCCGCGACCCTTTTGGCCGACGGCTACGTGTTCTTCTTCGGTGGCCGGGGGCCGGCCGGGGTGACCCTCTCTTCTGCAGAGGTGTTCACGCCGGGCGGGAAGTTCTTGAGCGTTGACTCAGCCAACCTCGAGCCACGCGCAGGTCACGCCGCCGTGAGGTTGGACACGGACGCCGTGCTGATCGTCGGTGGACAGGCCGAGCCCGCGGGTCCTCCAGACCCCGCGCGACTGGTGCCCGCGTTGCGCTTCACGCCCGAGCGTGAGGCGAGCGGGAAGTACGCCGGCACCTTCGTGCCGGTCGGCCAGGTGGTCGCGCGCAACGGGGCTTCCATCGTCGCGTTGCCCGACTTGAGCGTGCTCGTCGCTGGCGGGGCTCGACCCACGCTCGCGGCCGATCCCTCCGTGGCCCCGGTTGCAGCTGACTGGGTAGAGAGCCTGGAGATCTTCGTGCCCTGCGCGATCAAGGGCCGCGCCTGCCCGCGGTAGCAGGGTGCTCTGAAATTGCTCGGCTCCTGTCTCCCTCATCCCTGGGGACTGCTGAAGTAAGCCCTCGACTTTGCTCGCAGGGTTGATCGAAATAAGGAGCGCTCACCGTTCATCCCGAGCGGAGTCGAGGGATTACCTCGCCTTCGGGCGGTAAGTGCCCCCTCGACTGCTCTCGGGAGGATCGGTGTGCGCTTCCTATGTCGATCGACCCTGCAGGGCGTACTTCAACAGTTTCCCAAAGGGAGAGGGAGTTCAGGTCACGCGTGGCACGCCTTGAACTTCTTGCCGCTCCCGCAGGGGCACGGCTCATTGCGCTCGACCTTGGTCACCGTGACCTCGGGCGCGCCGCTGTCGTAGCGCCACTGCCCGCCTTCCCGCGCGAAGGTGCTGCGTTCATGCAGCGCGTGCACCGAAGCGCCTTCCAGATACCGCGCAATGAACTCGACCACGCCGTGCTGATCGCCCTCACCGCCCGCTTCCTTCGAGACGATCTGCAGCGAGAGCCACGCCACCGACTTCGCCCAACGCTCCGTCTCTTCCCAGCTCTGATCGCGCGTCGGCGAGAGCTGGCTTTTGCGCAGGTAGTTCGCATCACCACGCGCAAACGCCGTGTACCGGCTGCGCATCAAGGCCTCCGCGGTCTCCGCAGGTTTGACGCCCGTGAGCCGTGGACCGCAGCACGTCTCGAAGTCAGCACCGCCGCAGGGGCAGACGCTCATCGGCGCATCGCCTTGGGGGAGAGCGCAACCTCGACCTTCTCTGGCTCACGCCGCGCGGCCGTGCTGGTGCCGGTGATGAGCCGCGCGCTGCGCCCGAAGGTGAACCAGGCCCACGCCCACTGGAACATCACGAGCACGCGGTTGCGGAAGCCAATCAAATACACAATGTGAATGAAGAGCCACGCGAGCCAGCCCAGGAAGCCCGAGAGCCGCAGCGGCCCCGACTGCGCGATGCCTGACGCCCGGCCGACGGTCGCCATCATGCCCTTGTCGAGGTACTTGAAAGCCTCGGTGGGGGCGCCCAACGCGGCAGAGAGGATGTTGTCGGCCGCGTGTTCGCCCTGCTGAATCGCAGCAGGCGCGAGGCCAGGCACCAGCGAGCCATCGGCCTGGGTGAACGACGCGAGGTCGCCCACCACGTACGCCGACGGGTGACCCGGAATGGTGAGGTCGCTTTGCACCTTCACCCGGCCCGACCGATCGAGCTCCACCCCCAGCGTGCGGGAGAGCGGCGAGGCCTGCACGCCTGCCCCCCAGAGCACCGTGGCGGCCTCGATGCGTTCACCATCGAGCGACACGCCGTGAGGATCGACGTTGGTGACCTTGGTATTGAGCCGCACCTCGACGCCCAGCCGGTGCAACGAAGCGAGCGCCTTGTTGCTGAGCTTCTCATCGAAGGCAGCGAGCACCCGCGGCCCGGCCTCGATGAGCAGCACCCGCGACTTCTTCGGGTCGAAGCGGCGGTAGTCGCGCGCCACGGTGAACCGTGAAAGTTCAGCGATCGCTCCGGCCAGCTCGACACCGGTAGGCCCCGCGCCGACGACCACGAAGGTGAGGAACCGTTCGCGCGCCTTCTCGTCGTCTTCCTTCTCGGCCTCTTCAAAGGCGGTGAGCACGCGCCTGCGCATCTCCAGCGCGTCGTCGAGGGTCTTGAGGCCGGGCGCGAAACGTTCCCACTCGTCGTGACCGAAGTAGGTGTGGCTGACGCCCGTGGCGAGAACCAGGAAGTCGTAGTCGAGCACCTCTCCATCGGTGAGCTTCACCTTCTTGCCCGAAAGCTCGATGCCCGCCACCTCGGCCATGCGCACTTCGACGTTGGACTGCTTGGCCAGCAGCGAACGAATGGGCGTGGCGATGTCACCGGGTGAAAGGCCCGCGGTGGCCACCTGGTAGAGCAGCGGCTGAAACAGGTGGTAGTTCTGCCGATCGACCACCGTCACCTGCACCGGGCCCCGCGACAGCCGCCTTGCGGCATAGAGCCCGCCGAAACCGCCACCGATGATAACGACTCGCTTCACTTGCTGCGTCATGGGCGGAAGATACTCAGCGAAGCGGCCTTCCGCTCTCCTGGTGAGAAGCCAAAGATTTCAGTTCACCAGAACTTCGCGACGAGCCGCACGCCCGCGCTGAACACGTTCGCCGGCCGCGTGTAGGCGCCCGGGAGCAAATCGCCTGACTGATACCGGGCGTAGATCTGCACCGGCACGCCGACCCGCAGCAACGAGACCGTCGCCGTCGCCCTGACGATGTTCTTCGAGCCAGGCTGCCAGAACTTCTCGCGGTCGTAGTCCCACAGCGGCGACTGGCTCTGCCAATCACTCTGAAACGTCTGCACGCGCGTGTAGCTGACGGTGAGCGTGAGCATGCCGGGCAGCGACTTCGCCTTCTCGAGGTTGCCACCCGAGACGATCGACGCGCGCGTGGGCCCCAGAAACGGCACCGCATCGACCGAGATGGTGCCGGCCAACCAGTCACCCCCATCGACGATGTACTTGTCGCCTACGAAGAACGCGTTGTTGTTGAGCAGCGGGTTCACCGTGCCCCGCCCCGCCGTGTACTCGCGCGGCCGGAAGAACGAATAGAAGAGGTCTGCGCCGATGTTGATGCGGTACACGCCGTACTCGTCGACGAGGAAGTGTTTGTCGGCCGACACGTGCGCTTCGACGTCACCTGCGGCGTGCAACTCCCAGAGGTTCGTGCCGACGCTCACCGCCGCTTCGGGATCGAAGTTCGTGCCGGTGGGCAACGCGACCTGCAGCGTGGCGCTCCAGCGAAAGTGGTTCTGCGACATCCACTGCGTCTCGGGCAGCAGGTAGCGCGCGCCCAGAATGATGTCGGCCAGCCGAACGCCAGCCTGCCACTGCGCAGGAACCCGCGGCTGACCCAACGAGCCCGCCCAGCCCCAGAAGTCGTCCTCGGAGTACTTGCGACCGAGCTGCGATTGGTAGTCGCCCTCTTCCCAGGTGATGTTCGTGTTCACGCGCGAGTTCATCACGATGGGCACGTAGACCGCCGCGGTCAGCCGATCGGTGATGCCGTACAGCGCCTGAATCAACAACACGTCGAGCTGCGCCTGGGGCCTGGGTCGCAAGATACCCTGCAGCCCTGCACCCGGCTCGTAGCGGCGGCTCTCTTCCACCAGCGGGAGCGCCTTGCCGTCACCGCTCCACTGCTTGTCGAGGCTGGTGCTCAGATACGCGAAGTCGAAGGTGAAGGTGCTCTGCGGCAGCACCTGCGTCTCCATCGCCAGCGCGAGGGAAGCGGTGAGCGAGGTCACCAGAACGATCAGGCGCTTCACGGCTTGACCTCCGTCACTTCGAACGGCCCGGCGGTGGCAGGGACCTGCCCCATCGCGGAGCGCACCTCAAGATTTTCGAAGTCGAGCACCACCGCGTTCATGCTGTCGGAGCTGTCGACGAACTGAGGATCGCTGATGAGCTGCTGGAGGAACTCGGCGTCGATGGTGCCCTTGCCTGCTTCGAGCCGGCCCTTGGCGCCGTCGACCGCGCGGCGGCTGCGGTAGAAAAAGCCCGACCACTGCCGCTGAGGAACGATGCGCTGCCCCGCCACCAACAGCGAGGCGATGTCGGGCACGTTCTTGACGTAGTTCGAGCCGAGCACGAAGTCGTCGTCACTGGTGCTCGCGTAGCGGCGGCCCGTGGCGTCCAGCTCGGTGGTGGAGAGGGGAAAGACGCCCTTGCTGCCGTCGTTGAAGATGTCGCTGTCGACCTCGATGGCCTCGAGCCCGCCCCTGGCGTCGCCCAGCACGCAGGTCCACCCGTAGACCCTCTCGGCGCTGGCGATCACCTCACGCGCGCTGGCGGCGTCGGTGGACTGCTCGAGGATTCGCCTGCCTAAAAATCCAATCGGGAGCCCCTTCGCGAGCAGCTTCGCCTTCGAGATGTCAGCCACCTGCTCGAGCACCGAGCCGACCACGCTGTTGTCGAGCGAGTCGGCAGGATCGCAGGCGTAACCGACGCCCCGCTCCGACATGCCGGAAAGCCCGTACACGATGCCCGCCCAGCCGACGGTGACGAACGCCGGCCCGTTCTCGGGCACGTGACGAATGGCCACGGTGTGTTTGTGCGCGGTGTTCGCGTCGAGCAGCGAGAAGTGGTGCGCGATGAACGACTTTCCACCTGCGGTCATCGACCCGCGAACCCCGATGGCGATGGGCGGCGGCCGGGTGCGGCCATCGGTCAGCGGAGGCCTGCGCACGTCGCGCCGGTTCACGCCTGCGCCGCGGGTGGTGAAGGCGATCTCTTCGTCGCGCATGAAGCTCGCGCGCACCGGCAAGGGCGCGCTGATGAGCTTCTTGTCGCCCGCTCCGATGACCAGCGTGGTGGTGAGCGCGTTCGCCAGCGGCGTGGAAGGCGTGATGGTCACCTCGAGGTCGGTGGCCGACAGCTCGGTGATCACCAGCTCGGGGCTCTGTGAAGTGTAGAGCTGGTTGTTGAGGAAGATGCGCACCGTGGCGGGCTCGACGCCGTCGACCTCGGTGAGCACCAGGCGAATGGCCGCGGCCGGCGCGAGCTCGACGGCGAGGCCGTACAGCTCGGGAATGTACGGCTCGAAGCGGCCCTCACCCGACTCGTCGATCTGCCCGTCGTTGTCGTTGTCGACGCCGTCGGTGGCGGCACCCACGAACTCCACGCTCTTGAGCAACGGCGCACGCGCGAGGCGAATCGCCAACGCCACACCTCTGACCGCGAGCACGCTGTCGAAGAACGTATTGAGCACGAGGATCTGGTCGTACGTCATGCCCGCGCCATCGGCGACGCCCTGCAGCTCTTCCCGCGTGGCGCGGTTGAGCGAACGTTCGATGTTCTTCGCCGAGTCGAGGAAGAGCTCGTAGGCGAAGTTGCCGTTCTGAAAACGCTCTGCGCCGTACTCGGGCAGGAACGAGACGATGTCGGGCTGCTCGCGCGAGAGATACGGGAAGAGCGAGTTGGTCAGCAGCGTCGTGTAGAAACTGCGCACCTTCGAGCGCAGCTGCGTGCCGTGCGCGAGGCCCCGCTCATACGGCGTGCCGCGCACCTCGATGGTCTCGCGTGTGGGCGGTTTTGAAAACGGGCCGCAGGCGACGAGCGCGATGGCCAGGAAGAGCGAGACGGTTTTGGTGAAGGTCAAAGCGGGGGCACCCTACCGCTGAAGCCGCCGCTCGCAATGCCCCAGAGGCAAAGCCTCCCGAGGCAAAGGGAACGGCCCCTCGAGGCCCCCCGGGAAGATTGGTGAAATAGGTGCCTCGACTTCCATCACCGGTCGCCCCGAGCCCAGTCGAGGGGGCACTTGCAGTGCGAAGGAGAGGCAATCCCTCGACTCCGCTTTGGGATGAGCGGGGTCGGGGAGAGGGAGCTCAGTCGGCTACTCCACTGAGACTTTGATGATGCCTTCGACGATCGCTCCCGAGACGAACTGGAGCAGCGCGCCGTTGACCTCGTACCCCTCTGCCTCCGGCACGATGAAGCCACCTTCCTGCAGACGCACCAGGGCGTCTTCAGTGGCCTCGCCCTCTTTGCCTGCCGAGAGCAACTCCATCACCGTGCGCTCTTCGGCCGACATCTCGGTCATCAGCATGCGCAGGTGATTGTCGAGCAGCGCGCGGCCCTCGTCGGTCTCGGACAACACGTCGAGGTTGACGAGCTCGTCGAGCATCGCGGGCGTGACGGTGCCCTTCCAATCTTTCGGGAAGCGCGAGGCCAGCAGCGCGCAGAGCGAGAAGATCTCGAACGGGCGATTGCCGGAGATCTCAGCCAGCGCACCGAGCGCCTCGTTCTCGAAGGTGATGCCCAGCACCTGCGCGGGCGTCTGCACCAACTGCACGAGGTCGTCATCGGAGATGGGCGGCACCACCACGGTCGCCACCCCACCACGCGCCACCACCAACTGTTCGAAGGCGGCATCGAGATCGCGGTGCCGGTTGCACACCACGGCCACCTTCACGTTGCGCGGCGTGGTGAGCAGCGTGTCGATCACGCTCGCCATGCCTTCGGGCCCCAGCGCCGTGAGCGCTATCAGCTCGTCGAACCCCACGAACAGCGGCGCTGCCAGCTCGCCCAGCACCTCGAGCGGCTTCCTGGGGTCAGCCTTGAGCTCCTTGGCGCCCACGCGCTGCAGGAAATCGTTCACCTTGGTGGTGAGGCGCGCCAGCACCGCGTCGACCGTCTGAGGAAGCCCGTCGTCACGATCGGGATCGCGCAGGTCGAGCACGAAGGCCGCCCCGCCCGAGCGCTCACACGCACGCTGCAGGATGCCCTTCATCATCGTGCTCTTGCCGATGCGGGAGAACCCACGAATGCAGATGTGGTGGCCTCCCGTCATGTGGGCGGCCAACTCATCATCGAGATCTTTTCGGGCGCGAAGATCGTCGGGGAGCTCAAAAAGCGCGTCTACATACCGCTCGGCCAGCGGGTGCTGTTCAGAAGCCATGCGCTGTCTTACCGCAGCGGCGAGATCCTTCAATGAACGGTCTTCACCACCGCCGTCTTCGGCGCCGTGGTCTTCATGCGAACCACGCCCTCGAAGAGATGTTTTTGGGTGTACAGGCTGCGGTGCGAGGCACGCTCGCCCGGAAGCCAGCTCTGGGGCTTCTCGAGCCACTGCTTCATCCTGACCTCGCCATCATAGGCAAACGGCGCGACGAGGTCGGGCGGCAGCCGCTTCCACACCCGTCGTTCGATGGGCCCGAACTCGGCCTCGAAGCCTTCCCCTGCCTCCTCGTGGCGGCGCAGATGGTCGAGCGTGCCGTCGAAGGCTTTGGCGATGTGAAAGAGCTCGTGCAGCACCGTGGCCACCCGCTGGCGCGGCGTGGAGTGGCGGAAGAACAGCGGCCGCAAGGTGATGCAGTAGAGCATCTGCCGGCCGTTCACCTTCACCATCGGCTTCTTGCGGCCCATGGAATCGGTGCGCTTCTTGTCGGCGAAGGTGAGCGGCTTGACGGTGCCCCGGGAAGCGCGGCGCGCTTCACCCGCCACCACCAGAATGCGCCGGGCATCGAGGTGCGCGAAGTCGGCGTGCGCGGTCGCGACGTGCGTGATCAACGCCCGCGCGGCCTGCGTAAAATCTGGGCGTTTTCGCACTTTCCCCACGGCGGGAAGTACTCTGCCTTCCCGAGCCTCTCCAATCGACACAAACCCGCTTTCTGCTGCTACATGCCGCCCATGCGATCGATTCTCTTTCACTCGCTCCTCGGCCTCGCTCTCCTCACGGCATGCGGCCCGGTGAAGCCCACCGTCGATGCCGGCCCCGACACCAGCTGTGGTCTCGACTGCGTGGCCCAAGAGGCGTTCGGACTCATCTTGAACCGCTGCTTCGAGTACTCCACCGATCCGCTCTCCAAGCAGCAGGTGCCCGACCTCGGCGTCTGGGTGCTGCCCCGAAACGAGAATGGCGAGCTGTTCAAACTCGAGGGGGAAATTCCCACGATCGCTGTCGACTACCGCCGCGGTGGCCAGTCGATTCAGACCGACTACTTCGTCTTCAAGAACGGCGACCTGACCCTGATGCGGCGCATCGCGGGCACCTCGGTCACCTACCGCACTGGCACGGCCATCACCGGCGTGAAGTGGCTCACGCAGGCCACTGCCGCGGGCGAGAATCTTTCGACCAGCACCACCGCGTTCCTCTCGCGAGATGACTCGAGCACGGCGACCACCTACCGCATCACCACCGACGTGCCGACGACGGCCGAGAAGAAGACGCCGCTGGGCACCTACGACGACGCCTACAAGATCCTCTTCGGAGAGAGCCCCGATCACGGCTCCGACTCGCGCCGCATCTTCGCGCGGGGTGTGGGCTTCACGGTGATCTCGAGTCCGTTCAACCTGCTCGGCGGTTCGCCGACGCCGGTCTACCTGCAGCGAATCCGTGACATCGGAACGGCCGACGCAGGCCCCGAGAGCTGCAGCCTGGGGGTGCCGTGATGAAGCGATCGATGTGGTCCCTGCTGATGTTGCTGGCCGCCTGCAAGACCGCGCCTGAGGTGGTGGCCGACGTCGTCGAACCCACGCTGCCGCAAGAAGACTTCGTCATCGTCACGCAGAGCCTGACCCAGGTCGACATCAAGTACACCGGCACGGTGGGCGCCGGCGGCGAGGCCATCACGGTCGAGAAGGCCGCCTGGGAGTTCGTGGTCGACGGCACCGTGAAGCGCTCGGGCGAAGCCAAACTGAACCTGACTTCCGCGGCTGGCCAGAACCTCGCGTTCGAGCTCGACGAGAGCCTCACCTACGTGAAGGACATCGAAGAACTCAAGGCGATGGACGCGCGCGGCGGCTCGTTGCTGCTGGCCATGCGCGGCACGCTCTTCGTCACCATCGCGGTGCCCGCTGTCGGCGACAAGCCGGCCAGCACGCGCACGGTCGAGCTGCCGTTCGCCAAGTCGAAAGAAGTGAAGACCCCGCGCCTGCCGCACCTCAAGCTGGTCGACTTCGAAGCAGGCCGCTTCAGCGAGAACGAAGTGCAGGCCGTCTTCCACGTCGGCGTGGTGAACCCGAACAACTTTCAGATCAGCATCGCGGGCCTCGACTACACCGCGCAGCTCTCTGGCAAAGAAGTGACCAGGGGCACCATCGGCACGGGTGATCGGGTCTCGGCGGCCTCGACGGGCGTCTTCGACATCACCGCGACCTTGAACGAAGAGACGCACGCCAAAGACGCGGCGAAGATCGTCAAGGGCCTCGTGATTCCCTACCTGCTCAAGTCATCGCTGCGCGCTCAGCTCTATTCCGAAGAGCTGGAGAGCAAGGGCGAGTTCAAGCTGAAGGCCTCGAAGTAGCCGTCGAAGGCCACATGCACTTCCTGGGGCCCGACCCGACGCGCTTTCCGGCGGTCGACGAGACTGACGAAGACGGCATCATCGCCGTCGGTGGCGATCTCAAGCCCGAGCGGCTGGTCGAGGCGTACAAACGCGGCATCTTCCCCTGGTACAGCGAAGGGCTGCCCATTCTGTGGCACTGCCCTGACCCGCGCTTCGTGCTCGACCCCGCAGAGCTACACGTGCCCAAGAGCCTGCGAAAGATGATGCGCCGGGGCGTCTACGAGATCCGCCTCGACACTGATTTTGTCGGCGTGATCGATGCGTGCGCCAAGACGCGGCGGCCCGGTCAACGCGGCACGTGGATCACCCGCGACATGCGCAAGGCCTACCTGCGGCTGCACGATTTGGGGTTCGCGCACACCGCCGAGGCGTGGCTCGATGGCCAGATGGTCGGCGGCTTGTACGGCGTCTCGTTGGGCCAGGTGTTCTACGGCGAGTCGATGTTCGCCCAGGCCGATGACGCGTCGAAGGTCGCCTTCGCCACGCTCGTCGAATGGATGCGCGGTTGGGGCGTCGCGCTGGTCGACTGCCAGCAAGAGACCGCTCACCTCGCCCGCTTCGGCGCCACGCCCTGGGCCCGATCCCGCTTCACCACCACGGTCGAACTGCTCACGCGCGCGCCCACGCGACAGGGCAAGTGGTCCCTTACGGAAGGTGCCTCTTGATCTGGGTCGCTCAACCTCGGCCAGCCGTCCGCTGCTTCCGGTATCGCTCATGAACCCTGAAATGTACGACGCGCACGACCGCCTCGAAGATCGCCACTGGTGGTTCGAAGGCCGCCGCCGGGTGATCCGCGAGGTCTTGCAGCGTCACCTGTTGCCGCGCGCGAAACGGAAAATCCTCGACGTGGGGTGCGGCACAGGCGGCATGTTCCCCATGCTCGGCCAGTTCGGCGAGGTCGATGGCGCAGAACACTCGCCCGATGCGCTGGCCCGCGCGCGCCGCAAGTTTCCCAAACGCCGCATCGAGACCTGCTCGCTGCCGGATCAATTGCCCGAAGGCACGTGGGACGTGGTCACCGCCTTCGACGTGATCGAACACCTCGATGATCCGATCGCCAGCCTGCGCAGCATGCGCTCGCGGTTGCCGTTCGACGGCCAGGTGGTGGTCACCGTGCCCGCCTTCCAGTTTCTCTGGAGCAAACACGACGAGATCAACCACCACCGCCGCCGCTACTCGCGCCTCGACCTGGTCTCGCAGCTCTCCAACGCGGGGCTGCGGGTCACGTTCTGCAGCTACTACAACACCCTGCTCTTCCCGGTCGTGGCGGGCGCGCGGTTGCTCGAGCGCTTCATGCCTTCGCGCTTCGGGCAGTCGGCCTCGGATCTCGAAGAGACGCCGGGCCCGATGAACCGGGCGCTCACCACGTTGTTCGGCAGCGAGCGTCTGGCGGTCGGCCGCACGCAACTGCCTTTCGGCGTGTCACTGATCGCCGTCGCCCAGCACGGGTAAGACCACGACGTGCTCGGTGAGCAGCCGGTTCGCCTTGCGGATCGACTCACCGGTGCCCGCCAGAAACACCACGTCGCCGGGCTCCCAGCGCACGTGGGGGTCAGGCTGCTCGAGCAACGCGAGCCCACGCTGCACGGCGATCATCAACGCGCCGGTCTGCTTGCGGAGATCGAGCTCCACCGCTGATTTCCCCGCCGCCGGTGAGCCCGCTTCGATCGACACCCGCTCGAGCTTGAGATCAGCCAGCGCCTGCATCTCGCCCAGCGTGCGCCGCGGCACGGTGACCTTCCGCTCGGAGGTCTGGGTGGCTTCACGCGCTTCCCTCATGCGCTTCTCGATCAAGTTGCGTGGCGTTTCCAGCCAGCGCAGCACGCGCGAGAGCATCTCGAGCCCGCCTTCGACTTCTTCGGCCACCACGTCTTGCGCACCGAGCGCGATGAGGCCGGGCTTCTCGGCGAGATACCGGGCGCGCAACAACACAGGCACCTTGGGCGCGACGCGGTTGGCGCTCGTGAGCACGCGCTGCACCGCGGAGGGATCGTTCATCACCAGCACCAGGGCTTTGGCCTGCGCCAGGTGGGCGTGCTCGAGCGCTTCAGGCGAGGTGGCATCGCCGTAGTAGACGGTGGCGCCCGTCGCGCGGGCCTTGCGCACCGAGTCTGCGTTGAGCTCGAGCGCCACGTACTTCACGCCGCACGCCTCCAGCGCGCGGGCGATCAGCTGACCCGAGAGGCCGTAGCCCACCAGCACCACGTGACCCGACGGCGTCTCACCCGGCGTGGCGTCGGCTTCATCGATGCTGCGAACGCCCAGCAGCTTCATCAACGGCGCGAGCAGCGCCTCACCTGCCGTCACGTGCGGGGCGACCCGCACCAGCAGCGGCGTGAAGAACATCGAGATGATGCCGGCGCTCAAGAGAGGGGCGAGGCCCGCGGCGTCGATCACCCCGCTTTGACGGCCGAGCTGCGCGAGCACGAAGCCGAACTCACCGAACTGCGCCAGGCCCACGCCGGCCAGCCACGCCACCCGCGCGGGAAAACGCATCACCAGCGCGGCGACCGTGGCGAGCAGACCCTTGCCGAACACGAAGGCCATGGTGAGCCCGAAGACCAGCAGCGGCTGCGCCATCACCACGCGCACGTCGAAGAGCATGCCCAGCGAGACGAAGAAGATGGATACGAAGGCATCGCGCAGCGGCATCACGTCGCCCATCGCGCGATGCCCGAACTCGGTGTCGGCGATGGCCATGCCGCCGAGAAACGCACCCAAAGCGAGCGAGAGCCCCGCGTAGGAGGTGAGCCACGCGGTGCCCAGACACAACGCGAGCACGGCCAGCAGGAAGACCTCTCGGCTGCGCGAACGATCGACCCAGCGGAGCAGTCGAGGCACCACCTGCCGGGCCACCACGATGGTGAGCACGATCACCGCCGCCGCCTTGACGAGCGCGATGGCGATGCCCGACGCCGCGCCGCCCACGCTGGAGCTGCTCCCGAGCAGGGGAACGATCAGCACCATCGGCACCACGCAGAGATCCTGGAAGATCAACGTGCCGACGATGAAGCGGCCGTGGGGTGCGTCGAGCTCGCGGCGCTCCGTCAACGCGCGCAGTACGATGGCGGTGCTGCTCAAGGCGAAGAGGAAGCCGAAGAAGACAGCGCGGCCAGGCGGTTGTCCGAACGCGATGGCCCCTGCGGCGACGGCGATGGTGGTGAGGCCGACCTGGAGCAAACCGCCCAACGCCACCTGCCGGAAGATCGTCTGCAGCCGGCTCAGTGAGAACTCGAGCCCGATGGTGAAGAGCAGCAGCACCACGCCCAGCTCAGCCAGCACCTCGATGGCGGCAAGCGAGGTCACCAGCCCGAACGCCGCCGGCCCCGCCAACGCACCTGCGAGGAGCAAACCTGCGACCGCCGGAAGTTGGAGACGAGAGAGGATCAGGGTCACCACGACGCCGAGCGCCGCGATGGCTGCCAGCTCGTCGATGATTGGAATGTGGCCCATCGATTCAGGGGCTCCCAGCGTCGGGAGCGGGCGGCTCAGGCTTCTCGGTTTGATCGTCGAGCGCGAAACGGCCCAGCGTCCGGCGCAACGTTTCCCAGAGCAGCTTGCGGTGTTCGGCGATGGTCACCGGCCCATCGAGCACCAGCCCCGCCCCCACGTAGCGCGCCTTCACCTTGCCCTTCGTGGTCAGCAGAAGACCTTCCTGCACGAGGCGCAGTTGGTTCTGCAGCACCTTGCCCTCGAAGGTGAGGTCGAGGTGGCGCGCTTCGAAAGCGTCGGTCTGAAAGAGCGCGAGCAACGCCTTGCGGCAGGCTTCGTCTCTCACGGTGACCGTCAGCTTCACCTCTTCCAGAGGCGTGACCGAGAGATCGGGGCAGGCCTTCTTCGCGGCCAGAAACACAGCGTCATCGGTGACCTGAGGTGTGCCGACCCGCACCCGCCAGGCCGCCACCTTGCCATCCGCGCCCAGGAGCACCGTCGCCCGGCCGGCCTTGAGGCCGATCAGCATCAGCTCGTTGGACTCTGGAACCCACTCCACCGAGACCACCTGGGGGTCGTCGACCTCGAACCAGTCCACCCGGGGAAGCTTGATGAACTTCTCCTTCCCGGCCCCCACGTCGTGGATCCAGTCGACCGGCCAGGCAGCCGCCGGGAGGGACAGGAAACACAGGGCGATTAGGGGGAGGCGGTGCAAGGCGACCGAACCATGTCACGAATCCCAACTGCCTGAAACGGCGGGCGTTTTTGGCCTGAACCGGCGAGCCGGACCTCGCTGCGGTAAGAAGGAAGCGGTGATGCCGACCTGGGGCATGTGGGCGATTCTCTCGATGCTGCTCATCCTCCGCGGGCTCCTCGCGGCGATGGAGGCAGCGCTCCAGACGTTGTCCGACGAGCGGGCGAAGGAGCTGGCCAAAGAAGGCGGTCACCGGGCCCAGCGGCTGCTCAAGCTGAAGACCGACCCGGAGGCCACGGCCGCCTCGATCCGCATGGGCATGGTGCTCTCGGGGTTCCTGGCGGTCGGCACCGGCATCTTCGTGATTCCGCGTGTGGCCGATGTGTCGATGCTGGAAGTGGTCGAGTCGTCGTGGATGGTGTGGCTCACCCCGCTGTCGTCGGCCTTCGTGGTGGCGCTGGTGGCGACGCTCATCGACACCACCTTCCGTTCGGCGGCGCTGCAGCGACCTGAAAGCGTTGCGTTGAGCCTGTCGGGGCTGGCGTCGATCTCCGCGACCATTTTGTGGCCGACCGTGAAGCTGCTGGTCTGGCCGCTCAACCTGGCGCTCAAGCCGTTCGGCACCAGGGTCTCGTTTCAGCCGCCGCCCCCCCCGCTGGAAGAGCTGGAGAAGCAGCTCATTCGTCAGGCGCAGAAGAACGAAGTCGACCGCGGCGCGCCGCAGCTGATCAGATCGATCTTCGCGCTCAACGAGAAGAGCTGCCGCGACGTGATGGTGCCGCGCACCGAGGTGGTGCTGCTGTCGAGCGACGCGCCGATGGAAGAGATCCTTCAGCTGATCGCTGAAGAGGGCCACTCGCGCATTCCCGTCTACAAAGACGATGTGGATCACATCGTGGGCATTCTTCACGTGCGCGACCTGGTGCCCATGCTGCAGAACCCCGAGTTGATCGTGATGAGCGATCTGCTCAGGCCAGCGGTGTACGTGCCGTGGGTCAAGCCGATCGGTGACCTGCTGCGCGACATGCAGCGGCAGCGCATTCACATGGCGGTGGTGGTCGACGAGTACGGCGGGATCTCCGGCATCGTGACGCTGGAAGACATTCTTCGGGAGATCGTCGGCGACATCCGCGACGAGTTCGATGAAGAGGTGCGCGCGTTCGAGAAGCAGGCAGATGACTCGTTCCTCGTCGACGCGATGTTGCCGGTGGAAGACTTCGCGCGCGCTTTCGACTTCAAGTTCCCCGAAGGTGAGTTCGAGACGTTGGCGGGCTTCCTCTCGCATCGAGCTGGCGCGATTCCAGAGGTGGGCGATCGCACGCAAGAGAACGGGTGGACGTTCATCGTGCACTCGAAGGAGGGGCCGAAGCTCGAGCGGGTGCGCGTGGTGAAGCCGAAGATCGTGCCCACGCGGCGCCCCAGCCATGACCGCCTCGAAGCCGTGAAGGCGTAGGTCTTGGGCGAGGGTCAGGGGGAGGGCCTCACATGCTATGCAACCGCGCATGGACGGTTTAGCCTCGCGCTTGAAGCCCCTCGAACGCCTGCGCCAGCTCGAAGAGCTCGGCCCCAACCGGGTCACGGGTTCCGCGCTCGAGAAACAAGCGCAGGAACTTCTCGCAACCGAACTGGCAGCGTTGGGCTTCAAGCTCGACTGGCGCCAGCACTGGTGGACGCGAAGCATCTACAGCGGCCTGATGATGCACTTCGGCATCGCGGTGCTCGGCACGGCGCTCTTTTTTCGCTGGCCGCTCGTGGGCGCAGCGCTGCACCTGTTCGCGGCGCTCTCCTACTACCTCGAGGCCATGCGCATCACGCTGCTGCTGCGCTTCATGTTCCCCCGCATTCAATCGCAGAACCTGCTCGCGACGTTGCCAGCGAAGAAGACGATGAGAAGGCGCCTGGTCACGGTCGCGCACGCTGACGCCGCCTTCACGGGCATTCTCTTCAACCCGAAGCTGCTCACCATCGCGACCAAGCCGCCGCCCAAGGGCCTGGGCTGGTTTCACAAACAGCTCGGCGTGGGCACGACCTCCGTTGCGATCCTCGGGGTGCTGGGGCTGCTCTCTGGCTTCGGCGTGTGGACGGCGCCGGGGTGGTTGGTCAGCCTGCTGGCGATCCCCTCGACCATCACCTTCCTGCTCAACCTCGACGTGGTGGTGCGCGACACCATCGTTCCGGGTGCGGCAGACAATCTCTCCGGCTGCACAGCGAGCGTCGAGCTGGCGCACCGGCTGGCGGGTTCGCTGCCCGACGACGTGGAGCTGGTCATCGTGATCTCCGGGTCG
This sequence comes from Archangium sp., assembly GCA_043773025.1. GTDB lineage: Bacteria > Myxococcota > Myxococcia > Myxococcales > Myxococcaceae > Archangium_A. Next base: position 559 of record JAYVFP010000369.1, on the reverse strand, counting down.
GAAGAAGCGGGCACCGGCGGCGCGTGCCGAATGGCGCAGGCACTCGAGAAGAGCGGCGAGTGGAAGAAGGAAGAGACCTTCATCGTCGGCATCGACACGCTGTGTAACGGCACGCTGCGCTACCTCGAAGAAGGCGAGATGTGGGCCATCCCCGTGCCGCCGAAGATGCTCGCGGCGATCGAAGCGACCAACGCGGAGAGCGAGCTCAAGGCGACGAAGTACGTCATCCCGAGTGGGGCGAGCGACGCCTTGCCGTTTCTGGTGCGCGGCTGGAACACGGTGTGTCTGTCGTGCATCGATCCGGTCATCGGCGCGCCGCGGCACTACCATTCGGTCTCAGACACCTGGTCGAACATCGATGAGCGTGAGCTCGAGAGCAGCATCGACTACGCCGAGAAGTTCCTGCGCAAGCTCGCGGTGAGTTGAGGCAGACAGCCCTCGACTTCGCTCGCAGGGTTTCTTCGAAATAAGGAGCGCCCACCGTTCATCCCGAGCGGAGTCGAGGGATTACCTCGCCTTCGGGCGGTAAGTGCCCCCTCGACTGCGCTCGGGGAGACCG
>JAYVFP010000368.1:0-22102 GCA_043773025.1 Archangium sp. | reverse complement strand
GGAGTCGAGGGATTACCTCGCCTTCGGGCGGTAAGTGCCCCCTCGACTGCGCTCGGGGAGACCGGTGATTGGAGTCATTTCTATTTCGGCAGGTTCCGCTCGCCGAGCGGAGTCGAGGCACCTATTTCAACAGTCTCCTTCGCAGGGAGAGGGAGCACTTGTTTAGAAGGCTCGGTCGATCACTTCGGCCACGCCGCCTTCAGACAATTCACACGTCACCTGATCAGTCGCGCACACGAGCACTTCCTCAGGACAGTTGCGCATCGCGAACGAGCGGCCGACCGTCTTGAACATCGGCATGTCATTGAACCAATCACCCACGGCCACCATCTGCTCGACGCCAATGCCGAGGTGCTCACCGATCGACTGCAGCGCCGTGCCCTTCGTGCGCCCCGGTGCACGCACCACCATGCCGCCCATGCCTTTGAAGCGGCCCAGCGGGAAGGAGATCAGATGTGCATGCGCACCGAGCTCTGCGCGGATCTCGTTGGCCGTCGCTTCGATGTCGAGCATCTGGCCGACGACGATCGCCGCGAGCAGGCCCGCGGAGTCTTCCCAGAACGGGTGCGTGTGCAGATCGTCGGTCTCCTCGAGTTCACCCGTCCACGTCTGCACGTAGGGCACGAACAGCGCTCCGGCTGAGTCGTGAATGATGCGGTCACCCGCCACGAAGAAGCGCGCAGCAGAGCGTCGCCCGAGCAGCTCACGCAGGTGAAGTGCGTGCTGGCCCTGAATGGCGGTGAGGTGGAACGAGGTGCCGCACTCGGCGGTGTGCATCACGAGCTGACTTCCGTCGACGCAGCCCACGGGTCCCTCGAGGCCGAGCTGGAGCGCGACGTGGCGGCTGCCGGAATAGAGGCGGCCGGTGCAGATGGTGACGACCACGCCTGAAGCGCGGAGCCTGGCGATGGCGTCGAGGTCTCGCTGGAGAATCGTTCCATCGCGTTGGAGCAGCGTGCCGTCGAGATCGAGCGCGAGAAGCCGGGGCGACATGGGTGGCTCGTACCACGAGGGAGTCCGTGGCCCCCTCTCCCCCGCGGGGGAGGAAAGGGCAGTCAGTTCTTGAAGTCCATTGCGTGAGCCAATCTTCGGTCCGCGAAAGCGGCGCAACCAGGAGGCCTTCCATGGATATTCAGCTCAACGGCGGCGCGGGCTCGTCGAAGAAGCGCCCGCGGCGTATCGCGACCTCGGTGAAGTTCTCGAAGACGAGGCTGACCTGGTGGTGCCTCGGGTCAGACTCGAGCCGATCGCCGTGTTGAAAGGCTGAGCTTTTCAAAGAACGACCAGTGAACGTGCAATCGACGACTCACTGATCACCTTCGGTAACCAGTCGCCTGCGGTCACGAGCTCCATGTGGCCGCAGGCGGCGCGTTCATGCGTGACCTGCTCACGCACTTCCGGCGGCAACGAGACGCGCCACGCCTCTGCCTTCGTGAAGGTGTGCTGGCCTACCGCGCGCAGCACCGCGCCGGGCCGCTCCGTGAGCCACCGCGCCCACGGGGTGGCGTCACCGTAGAAGCCGTCGAGCAAGACCACCTCTTCCACGCGCGCTGAGCGCAACCAGGCCTTCAAGGTGCGGTTGCCCCCGCTGTGACCGATGACCAACACCGGCGCTTCGACCGAAGCCCCGACCCACTCGAGCAGCTCGTCGAGATCGCCGAACACCACTGCCTGATCAGCACCTCGGGGCGCCGCCACGGCGATGAACAACGCATCGACCTCCGACTTCGCAAATTGCGCCGCGAGCTGGTGATTCGTGAACGCCGAGTCGACGTCATCGCGATAACCGTGCACGTACACGACGACCTTTTGCGGCTCGCTGCCAATTCGGCACCAGAGGTGCACAGGACCGCGCCGCGTGGTGAGGCGGACGTGCTCACCCCCTTCGATCGACTGACCGGGAGGACACGGCGTGGAAGAGAGCAACGACAAGGTGAGCAGGGCGAGCATGCCCCTGTGCAATGCAGCCCTCGTACGGGCGGACCCGAGGGCAGAAAGCACCGGCGATCCAACCGGTTGCGAACAGGGGGCCCGGCCGCAGCTCGACGGCTGTCGTAACGTCGTGTTGCATGCCGCCACACCGTGTGACGATGCGCCCCTCCTCGTGAGCCCCTCGCCCCCCCGCCTCGCAGTGCTGTTCGGGCCCCGCCGTGGGGTGACGCGCGAGGTGCATCAGCGCCTGGTGGTCGGCCGTGGCGTCGAGGCTGAGCTCCAGCTCATCGACGAAAAGGTTTCGCGTGAACACTGCGTCTTCGAACCTCGAGGCACGACGGTGGTGGTGCGCGATCTCGGCTCTCGCAACGGCACCTGGGTCAACGGAGAACGGCTGACCGGCCCTCACGTGCTCGCGCCCAACGACACGGTGGGCATCGGCGAGACCCTGGTCGTGTACTCACCCGACGTCGAAGCACTGCTCGCGCGTGATGGTGACTCGACGTTGATCTCCAGCAGCGCCAGTGCGCTCGGCCTGACCACCTCGGCCGCAGAGACGCCGAACGCCGACGCCTGGGCACGAGCGGGCAAGCTGATGCTCGAGTCTGCGCTCGCGGCGAGCCGGGATGACGCGGCCCAGAAGCTCTCGCGCGCCGTGCTCGCCGGGTTGACCTGCGACGAGGTGCTGCTCTGCACGCGCACGGCAGAAGGTGCGTTGCGGCCGTGGGTGGGCATTCCTTCGGGTGTGGTGATGTCGATCAACCCGGCGTTGGCTGAGCTCGCGGTGAAACAACAGCGCGCGGTGTCGGTGGAAGAAGCGCAGCCGCGCGCCTTGCGTGATGAGCTCACCACCCGGGTGAGCAGCCGCCGTGCGTTCGTCTTGTGCGCGCCGTTGGTCTCTCCGCTCGGGACAGCCGGGGTGATCTTCGCCGCGCGCTCCACGCCGTTCGATTCGAAGGAACTCGCGCTCGCCACCGTGCTGGCCACCGCGGTCGCGCCCTCGCTGCGCGCGGTGCCTTCGAGCGTGGCGCCGGTGCGTGAAGAGCTGGTCGCGCACAGTGCCTCGATGCAGCACGCGGTGCGCATCGCGCGGCAGGTCGCGCCCACCACTTCGACCGTGTTGCTCACCGGAGAGAGTGGCACTGGCAAAGAAGAGCTCGCCGCGCTCATTCATCGCAGCAGCAAACGCGCGCAGGGCCCTTTCGTGGCGCTCAACTGCGGCGCGATTCCGCGTGAGCTGGCCGAGTCTGAGCTGTTCGGCCACGAGAAGGGCGCCTTCACCGGCGCCTCTGCGCAGCACGCGGGTGTGTTCGAACGCGCTGACGGCGGCACCCTCTTTCTCGACGAGGTGGGTGAGCTGCCGCTCGAGCTGCAGGTGAAGTTGCTGCGCGTGCTCGAGGAGAAGCTGGTGCTGCGCGTCGGTGGGCGCGCGCCTTCGACCGTCGACGCGCGCATCGTGTGTGCGACCAATCGTGATCTCGAGAAGGAGATGTCCACCGGGCGCTTTCGGGCAGATCTCTACTGGCGGCTCAACGTGGCTTCGTTCATCGCGACGTGAAGCCGAGCAACATCCTGCTCTCGCCGGAAGGCCCGAAGCTCTGCGACTTCGGCATCGCGCGCCTCGAGGGTTCGAGCACGCTGACCGAGTCTGCCGCGCTCCTGGGTTCGCTGCGGTACATGGCGCCCGAGCAGCGCTGGGGAAAGAGCGATGAGCGCAGCGATCTCTATGCCCTCGGCGTGGTGCTTCACGAAGCGCTCGCGCTCGGTGTACCGGGCGAAAAGCCTCTCCCGCCGGGCACGCCGCGGTCGGTGACGCGACTCATCTCGAAGTTGACCGAAACTTCGCCCGCACTGCGGCCCCCATCAGCGGCGCTCGCCCGGCGCATGTTGCTCGGCTCTTCGAGGCGGCCGCTCATGCTGGCCGTCGCCGTGTCGATGGTGGCGGTCTTCGCCGGCATCGTGTTTTTCCCGCGCCACGAAGCCGCGCCGCAGCCGCTTGCAGTGCGCGTCATCATCGATGCGGGGCCGGGCCCTGCGCTGGCAGTTCAAATCCCCGATGCGGGCGTCGAGGAAGTCGAAGCCGGCGTTGCTTTGCAAGGCGTGCCTTCCGCGGTCACCACCCTCGGCACCGGCACCAAGTCGCCGCGGGCACCAGGCAAGCCCGTGAAGAAGCCGGTCTCGAAGATGAAATCCGAAGCCGATCCTGAACCGGGCCAGTAAACGCCACCCGTCGCGACAGACCGGGTGGCGATGCCAAGGCGAGGCTTCAGGAGGTCTTGCGACCGCCACCGAACGCGTGACGGACGGACTCTTTGAACCGCGCCCAGGTGCTGCCGGGGTAGCGGGACTCCCAGTCAGACCTCAGCTCAGGCTCGACCGAGTTCCAATCGCGGCCCTTGTAGAGCGTGCTGGAGGCGGCGGTCGACCCGTACTCGTAGGCGGGCGAGTAGTCCTCGTACTGACCACCGAAGTTTCCGTAGTTCTGCTGCCAGTGTTGTCGGTATTGATCGGCACCACCTCCGGTGCGCTCCACCACGTTCTGCTCTTCACGCAGCGTGATGTCTTCTTCGATGGGCAGCTCGGACACGCGCTGGAAGATGCGCACACCGCCGCGTTGCACCTCGCGTTTGCCCACCTTCACGTCTTCCTGGATGACCGGAATCGAGCGGCTCTCGTCGAGTTCGGCGAGCGGCTGGCCCGCCGAGATTCCACCACTCTCTTGCGCGTCGTCGCTGCCCAGCCACTCCGAGCTGCGCTCATCGAGATCCACCGGGTGGTGATGGCTCATCACCTCAGACGCGAGCTCGCTCTTCTCGTCGGTGGCGGCGAGGGCGGTGACCACGTAGTTCCCGTGGCGAACCGCCTCGTCGTAGACCCGGAGATCATCACGATCATCCGTGCCGAAGAGCCGGTTGAAGAAGCCCTTCAGCCCTGATTCGGGCTCACGATCCTGCTTGGGGTTGGTCGACGCGCTTTCATCCTCAGCGCTCAACCTGACTTCGTTCTTGCTGAAGCCGGCGACGAGCAGCTCGTTCACCGTGCTTTGCGCTTCGTTGTATTCGTCGAACACCGCTACCACTGCGTTAGCCATGACGGCCTCCTGGAGTTTTGTCGTCAAACCGCTCAACAGACACTTCTTCTGATCTCAGACTCACGCGCTGCGGCCGGCGTCTGGTGATGCGAACCTCCTCTTTCAACCGGACCCGCTTCTCGAGCACCCGCACCCCCTCGAAGACGGGGACGACCAGCGCTGTTCCAACTGAGAAACTGCACTCTCTGTCTTCGAAGCCTTGTCGGCTGGGCGCACGGCGACCCCCGTTCATTCGTCTCACTGAGGTGTTGATTAACTGGTGCCGATTTGGCCCGCAGAGGCCGAACAGGGAGCCCATTCGAGCGTGGCGCGCCTCGCGTTCGCTGAGCGTCTACGCCCCGGCCTTCCAGTCAGCGCCTCGACGGTTCGCTGAGAAGAACCACGGCCGCCCGCGTGGTTGATTGATCAGACGCCGGTTCGTGGGCCGTCGGGCCAGTGAATGAACTCGTCGAGGAAGTCGTGCACTGACTCGAGCGCGGTGAGCGCGGCATCGTTGGGCGCCTTGCCCCGCGAGGCTTGCTGCGTCGCGCGTTGTACGACTGGCTCGGGGCCGGGCCAGGTGGTCCTCAACACCTCGATGCGGCGCTGTGCTTCACGCACGAGTTCGAGGGCTTTGGGGAACGCGACATCACCCAGCTCGAGACGGCTTCCCAGGTGACAGACGAAGTTGCGGCACCCGCCGGGGCGTTCTTTGTAGACGGTGCAGCAGCGGGCCTCGAGCTTCGAGCAGGGCAGCCGCATCGCGAGGCGGCCTGACTGCGTCACCACCTTCAGGTTGAGCGCCTCGTGTTGCGGCACCTCGTGCGGCTCGACGGGGAGAAAACGAAAAAGCGTGCCGTCGCAGCAGAGGCCACATTCCACACAGAGCGCCGAGAGCGTCACATCACCACCCTACTCACTCCATGCAGCAGTTCGTTCATCCAGCTCAGCGGCGCGCCGTTGACCCTCACGCTCGAGCTGAAGGCTCGCTCCGACTGCGTCAAGCGCGCGGGTGACGAGGACTTGCCTGGCTGCCAGACAGCGCGCACCTCCGCTGAGCACCGTGCGAGCACGCTTCGAGTTCCACGCCCCTGCGCCTGCGGGCCTCTGACGCGCCTTACCCTCGAAGGCGAGAGTCTCTATCGTTCGGAGGGTGTTCGACCCGCCCGCCGAGTTCGAGTTCGACAACCGTTGGGACGAGCTCGCGGCGAGCGCTGACCTGATCGGCTGGGACCCTGGCGGTGCGTGGTGCGCGCTGTTCTCGGTAGGGCCCTGGGGCAACGTGAACAAGCTCATCGAGCGCGGCGGGGGGAGCACCGAGAGGTTGCGCGCGTTGCCGTTGCGCTGCGTGGTTGCCTACCGGGGCTGCAACTACCTGTGGTCCATCGGAGACCGCGGCTGCACCGTTTGGAACCAGAGCTGCCCTCCCGCGCTCGAGGCCGACGCCGAGCTCATCAAGCTCAAGGAAGGACCGTGCGCGAGAGCTGACCTCCTCGAGGTGCGTTCATTCGATGACGCTGAGGCGCGCGACACGCACGGGGTCGAGCTGGCGCTGCGCGATGGCGGCTTTCTGCTGGTGGCCTCGATGAAGCTCGCGCGCCCGGCGTGGGCCATCGACCTCGCGCGCGCGCTCGCCACCTATTGGGGGCTCCCGTATCGCCATGTCGTAACCCCCGGCTCGAGGGCAGCGACCGAGGCCAGCCGCCGCGTCGCCGCCGAGCAGAGCGCCCGTCTGGTGGACGCGCTGGTCGACGCCCACGCCCGTTGGGACGACCCGGACCGTGCCGCTGCGCGCGAGGCGCGAGAGGCTGAGCAAGACCTGCGAACCAGCGTGCTCGCGTCGCGTTTCTACCTCGAGTCCGGGCAGCGGCGACTTGCCGCATGGGACCGTGACGACCCAGCCCACCTGACGGTCGTCGAGGCGCGCGTCATCACCGAGCGCAAGGTGCTCGGCATCGTCGAGCGCCGGAAGGTGGCGGGGAACAAAGAGGCTGTCACCGAGGAGCTGCGCGCGCGGGGCGACTTCATCGGCGCCACGTACCGGCGCTCGCTCGTCTATTGGTTGATCGATGGCCCATTGTGCATGGTGTGGCGCCACGGCGGCGACCTCTGCGCGCTGTGTCGGGTCATCGACGTCGTCTTTGTCGGTGCTCGCTCGATTTTTCTCGCGCAATTGCGCGCCGTCGTCGCCTTTCAGGCGCAGGGGCGGCTGGGCCACCGGGGCCTCGCGCTCGAGCTCACCACCGGCGAGCGCGTGCTCGTCGAAGAGAACGAGGACTCGCGCCACGACCCGGAGGTCTTCAGCGGTCGCGCCGAAGGTTGGAACGTCGTCCTGGCCCGCGAGCTCGCGCCGGCGCTCGGGGTCGAGGCCCGCACCGTGGACCGAGACGTCATCACGCGCCTCCAGCCCCCCGAGGGCCCTGCGAGCAAGGTGGTCGCCTCATTCGGGAAGCCCGTCCTTGCGAGCGCCTTGACGCCTTCCGAGCGCGCGCTCGCCAGCCACGAAGGCCGCGTGCTCACGCTCGGCCTCTCAGGCACCGGTAGCAGTGGAGAGGCCCAGCTCTCCCCGTGGTTTGAGACCCGGGCGAGCACACCCGAGGACTCCGACCTGGTCTTCCCACGGCCCCTTCCGGCCGGCCTCAAGGGGACCTGGCACGACGGCGCCACCCTCGATGACCTCTACAGGGCGTTCGGCGTGCGTTCGCCCTTTCCGGCCTGACTCTTCAAGGAGGAGGTCCTCTCTCTTTTCGGGGGCTCTTGATTCAATTCAGACAGCGTCATGCGTTGCTCGCGCTCCTCGTTCCCCTGGGCGTGATTCTGTATCTGTCGATGCTGGTGGTGCGGTTTCTCTTCAGTGCCGGGGAAGCCGGCGCGATCCCCAACGTGTCGTCGGCGGTCTCGCGCTGGTTTCCGCCGCAGTCGCGGGCAAAGGCGGTGGGGTGGTTTCTCGGCGACGCAGTTGGGCGGAGCGCTCTCGCCGCTGATCGTGGTGCCGATTCAACAGGCGTGGGGCTGGCGGGTGAGCTTCTTCGCGTTCGGCGCCATCGGCATCGTGTGGTCGGTGGGCTGGTACGCATGGTTCCGCAACACGCCGGCCGAGAAGGGCGTCAGCGCAGAAGAGCTCGCCGAGCTCGGGCCTTTGACGGTCGCGGCGCAAGCGGCGCTGCCGTGGCGCGTGGCGATTCGCAGTCGAACCATGTGGGCGATGAGCGGCACGTTCTTCTTCGCGATCTACGCGGTGTTCTTCGGCGTGTTCTGGGCGCCGACGTTTCTGCAGAAGGCGCGCGGCTTCACCGAAGGCGAGCTGCGCTGGGCGGCGGTGACGTGGGTTGCGGGCATTGTGTGCAACTTCGGCGGTGGAGCGCTCAGCGATGCGCTCGCCGCCCGGGTCGGCCGCACCTGGGGTCGCCGCATCACGGGCGCGAGCGGAATGGTGCTGGTCGCGCTGGGCTACGCGGCGGCGGCGCTGGTGAGTGGAAAGGTCGAGACGCTCGCGGCGCTCACGCTCGCGTCGGCCGGGTGGGGGCTCGCGCAGTCGACGTGTCTGGCGGTGACCATCGACGTGGGTCGTGCACATGCAGGCACGGTCGCGGGCGTGCTCAACACCGCGGGGCAGATTGGCGGAGCGATTTCGGCGGTGGCGTTCGGCTACCTCGTGAAGGCGACGGGCAGCTACGAGTTGCCGGTGATGGTGATGGCGGGCGTGGCGTTGCTCGCTGCGGCGTGTTGGGCGGGCATCGATGCGGGCAAGCCCATCGTCGCCGAGTCGTCAGCGTGAGACGGAGCGCCGAGCGGTGACCTCGGGGGTGAGCGCGAACCTCACCTGCCCGGCGTACCGCACCGCCCCGGAACAGCGCAGAGCGAGTCGCAGCCGTTCATGTTCTGAGTTTGCAGCGCAGAGCCCGGGGCTGACACACTCGTGCGCATGCGAAATATCATCATCGCCGTCGTGGTCGTCGCCGCCGCCTTCTTTGGCTGGAAGAAGTACCAGGCTGGCCAGGCTGCCGAGCCGGCGCCGGTGACCGACTCGAACAAGACGCCGGGAGCCAACGCGGAGAATCGCGTCAACGGACTTTCTGGCGCAGCGCCCGCGGATTGATCGCTTCTCGCGGGTGCTCGACGGCCGCCATCACCTCGTCACAGTGAAGATGATCGATTGCCGTCACCGTTCATCCCGAGAGGGTCGGCGAAATAGAAATCGGGTTCCATCACCGGTCTCCCCGAGCCCAGTCGAGGGGGCACTTGCCGTGCGAAGAAGGGGGCAATCCCTCGACCCCGCTCGGGATGAGCGGTGTCCGTTCGTTATTTCGATCAACCCTGCGAGCGGAGTCGAGGGACGGTGGACTCGTCACGGCCTCGCGGTGGGCATCGTCGGTTTCTGAGATCGTGGTGCGCTTCCGTGAAATCATCCGCCGCCATGCGCCGCGGATTCACGATTATCGAGCTGTCGTATGTCCTGGTGGTGATCGGGATCCTGGTCGCGGTCTCCGTGCCCGCCTACGACTCATTCGCGAGGCGCGCGAAGGCCGACGAAGCCCGCTCGCTGCTCCCAGCGATCGCTCACGCGGAGCTGCGGCACTTTCGCGATCGGGGCGGGTACCTGCCCTGCGCGGCTGAGGGTCCGGTGCCGCGCACGCCTGTGAATTTTCCGAATGAAACTTCCTGCTGGAAAGCGTTGGGCATCCAGCTCACGGGGCAGGTGCGCTTTCGCTATTCGGTCGAAGTGGTCGACGGTCACTTCTTCGCGGTCGCCGAGGGTGATCTCGACGGTGATGGCGTCACCTCTCTTTCGCGTTGGGATGGGCGTCTGGGGGCGGCCACCGTCGAACGGGAACTCGAGTGAGCGAGCTGGCCACGCGTGCGCTCGTGCTGCGGCAGTTCTCGGCGATGCGCCACCAGGGCGTGAACGCGGCCGTTGCGCTGGAACAGCTGGTTCAAGGACTCCCGCCAGGCGTGGTGCGAGATGACTGCCTGCGCTCGGGCCGTGCGCTGGCCGCGGGCGAAGGTGATGCGGAGTCCGACTTCACGCGGGTCCTCACCACCGCTGACGATGCACCTTCGTTGGCCGAAGCGTTGGCAGAATCACTCGAAGCACGGCTCGATGCCCTCGACGCCTTGAGTGCCCCGGTCTTTCTGCTGCAGCTCGTGGTTGCCGGGCCGCCGGTGCTGCTGGCTGCCCTGGGCTGGGTCTTCGACCTCAGCTTTCTGGGCAACGAAGTGGTGCTGCCCGGCCCGACGCAGCTGCTGATCGAACTGTCCACCTCGCTTCGGTGGGTGGGGTTTCCCCTCGCCTTGGGGCTCGTCTTCGCCGTGCACGCGCTTCGCACCCGATACGCGCCGGGCTTTCGCCCCATCAGCCGCGCGGTCGGTCTGCTCGAGGTCTCCACCCGCCCAGCGCCTGAGTTGGACCTTCACACGCTGGGGCTCGACCCCCTGGAACGTCAAGTGCTGCTGGGCCTTCAGGCGCATCGGGGGTTGGCGTCGGGGCTGCGCACGCTGGCAGCCGAGCTGAGGCGCGAAGGTCGAGCGTCGGTCGCCCGCTTTCGCGCGCTGGCGCCGGCGGTGGCCACCTTCGTGGTGGTGCAGGTCTACCTGAGCGTGCTCATCGCGCTGTATCTGCCCATCTTCACCATCGCGGGGGCCATCAAGTGACGCCCCTCCGTGCCGTGCTCTTGTTGAGTGCCGAGGCGCTCACGCTCGACCAGCCACTGAGCGAGACGTGGCGCCGCCTGGGCTTCCGCCAGGCAGCCGATGACGTCGATGCCGGAGCCCTCGCGAGGGGCCTGGAAGGGGTGGGGCTCGAGAAGAACCTTGCAGCGGTGGTGGCGCTCTGGCCTGCCTCATTGGCGCCGGCGCTTCGTCGTTTTGATCAGCTGCCTTCGGTCAGTCAATTCCGCCTCCTGTTGGGTGAGGCCCTCGCCTGGTTCATGCTGGTGTTGCTGGTGCAACTGCTCATCTGCGTGGTGTTGATTCGCAAGGTGCTGCCCTCCCTGGTGGACATGGGTCTGGGCCGTGACGGCTGGCTGCAGTACGCCCCCTACGCGGTGTCGTCGCTGTTGGTGGTGCTCGGGTCTTTCGGGGTCTGGGTGCTGGTGAGCGCTTCAGGTTGGAAACGGGTGCCGGGCTGGGGCCGGCACGTTCAACGCGCGCAGGAAGCCGCCCAGCTCGCCGCACTCTTCGAGTCCTCCGCGCCTGAAGACGTGCGAGCACTGGCCACTCAACAGTTCGGGGTGCTGCGCGACCCGACGCTCGAGGCAGGCGAGCTCGATGAGCTGTTCCTCGACGCGTGTGCCGAAGCGGAGCGCAGCTCGACCCGCTTCCTCGCGGCCGTGCGCGCAGTGGGCTATCTGATTCTCACGCTGCTGGCGTTGGCCCTGGTGATCTCGGTCTACGGTTCGCTTTCGCTCCTCCCGGGCATGATGTGAACGTGCCTCTTCAGGGTCGGCTCGTCAGAGCGCTTCACCTTCTGGGGCAGGGCGTGCCGCCCGCCTCGGTGGCGAAGGAAGTGGGGTTGTCGACGCGCGCGCTCGAGGCGTGGGCGGTGGCCAGGCCGGGCGCTTCCAGAGAGGGCCTCGAGGCGCTCCTCTTACTCGGCGGAGAAGTGGATCGTCGCGAGCGCACCGCGCGCGGGGCAGCGACCTGGCCTCTGGTGCTGCTGGTGGCAGCCTTGCTTTCGAGCGCGGTCGTGTGGAGCGCCACTTTGCCCGCCTTGGCCCTGCTGCCGCTGGGCGGAGGCGAGGTCTCGCTGCTGCCCGCGGTGCTCAGCGTGCTGGGCTCGAGCCTCGCGCTGCTTTTTCTGGGCGTGGGCGTGTTGTCGCGGGCCCCTCTGCCGGGTCTGCAGCGCATGTGGTCGTCGATCGATCGCTACGCCTTCGCGACCTGCGCGCAGCTCCTCCACGCCGGGGGCGTGCCGCTCACCGACGCCTTGCGGGCCGCGGCTCGCTGGCTGCCCGCGCACGCCCGCCGTCACGGTGAAGACATCGCCCGCTCACTCGAAGCCGGCGGAGCGAATGCCCCCCGCTCGTCGGCTGCGCTCGACCCGGTGGCGTTGGGCCTGCTGCTGGCAGCAGCGAAGTCGGGCACGGCCGCCCACCTGCTCACTGCGCTTTCGGCAACCACGCAGGTGACCATGGCGCGCGAGGTGCCGCGCGAGGTCAGCCGCCTGCACACCCTGTCTCTCGTTCTGGCCGGGCTGGCCACCTTGGTGAACTTCGCGACTTTCTATTTCACGTACGTCCGCGCAGTGACGGGCTGAGGAGCTGGGATGAGCGCATCACCAGAAGGACTGACGCTGCGAACCCGTTGGCTTGGCAGCGAGTTCATTCCTTTCGACGAGGTGAGCCACCTCGAAGCCCGGGCCTTGTTGCTGCTCAGCGGTGCACGTCATGCCTTGCCTGCTGAGGGGGCGGTGTTGGCCCGGCGCGCGCTGACCGTGCCGGTTGCGAGCGGCGTCGGGGCCGATGACGCCGCGGCCTTGCACACGTACCTGGGGGGCGCCTGGTCTCCTTCGAGGGCGGCACGGGCGTTGTTGGAGATGGCCACTGCTGCGGGCGCGTCTGACGTGCACCTCGAGTCCGAGCCGAACGCTGTCTGCGTGCTCTTCCGCGCTGGGGGCGTGCTCGCGCCGTTCCTTTCGTTGCCCACAGCCCAGGGGGATCGGCTCATCGCTGCCCTCAAGCACCTCTCGGGCTGCCTGCCGTACCGCCGCGATCTTTTCCAGGAAGGGCGGGTCTCACGCGAAGGCGTGGCGGCCGACGTTCGCACCTCGTTCGTGCCCACCGCGCTGGGGGAACGCGCGGCGCTCAGGTTGTTCGGCAAGCTGCGTAACCTCGATCAGCTGGGCTTTGATGAGACCCTCTTGGGCCAGCTGCGCGCGGTGTTGCAAGCGCCCCGCGGGCTGCTGTTGTTGGCCGGAGCTTCGGGGGCGGGCAAGACCACCACGCTCTATGCGGCGCTCGCACATCTGGCGTCGACGCGGGGTGGAGCGCACCTGAGTCTCGAGGATCCCGTGGAGCAACGGCTGCGGGTCGCTGGCGTGCCCGTGGCCCAGGTCGAGCTGTGTCCCGAGCGCGGGCGCACCGGCGAGGCGGCGCTGGTGGCCGCGCTCCGGCAGGACCTCGACGTGCTCGCGGTGGGCGAGATCCGCTCGGGGCCCGAAGCCGAATTGGCCGTGCGTGCGGCGCACACGGGCCGGTTGGTGCTGGCGGGTGTGCACGCGGGCTCCCCTGCGGAAGCGCGGCAACGAATGCTGGAGCTGGGCGTGGAACGCTCGGTGCTCGAGTCGACCCTGGTCGGGGTGCTGCACCAACGCCTCGAGTCGCGCGCGTGCGCGGGTTGTGAAGGCGCGCGCTGCCCTCGCTGCACCGGGCGGGGAACCGTTCGGGTGCCGGTGGGTACTCTCGAGGTGCGGCCGTGAAGCGGGGCTACACGCTGGTGGAGCTGATGGTCACCGTCGCGTTGATCGGTATCAGCGCCGTGGTCCTCGATGCCTTCGCCCTCCACACAGAGCGCGCGGCGCTGGCCGAGCTCCAGCGGGCCCGGGCCGGTGTCTTGCTCGAGTACCACGCGCGCCGGGTGTCGAGCGGCTTGCCCCCCGAGCCTGCGGTGATCGAACGGCTCACGGCCTCGTTGCCTGAGGCGAAGGTGACCCGTGCGGCCGACGGGAAGTTGATCACGCTGACCGCGACGTGGCGGGTTCCGGTGGGTCCCGCCGGGCGTCAGGTGCTGACCGTCTTCGCGGGGAGCGAACGATGAGACGCGCGCTGGGGTTCACCGCGGTCGAGCTCGCGGTCTGCGTGTCCATCTCGGCGATCCTGGTACCGTCGGCGTTTCACTTCGCACGAAGCCTCGAGATGACCCAGCGGGTGGCGAGCTGGCATCTCGAGACCGCGGACGCGGTGCAGAACATCGACGAGTGGCTCCAGCACGATGCGGTTCGGGGAGCGCTCGCGTGCCACGTCGACTACGTGGTGACCCCCGGGCTGATTCTCGAGCGCCGCGCCTGTGATGGCGCACAGGTGCTGGCGAGCGGGGTGCGCAGGTTCGAGCGCGTGCCGGGTGGGGTTGAACTCTCGTTCGTGTTGCCGCTGCGAGAAGACCTGGTGCGCACCACTGAGGTCTTCCTGGCCCTGGAGGCGCGATGAAGCGCCGGGGCTACGCGTTGATGGTGGTGATGTTCGCGCTCAGCGCAGCCGCGATCGCCGGCACCGTTTTCTCAACTCGGCTCTCGCTGAATCTCAACGCGCGCCAGGGGAAGGCCGTGCGCGTGCAGGCCCTCTGGCTCGCCCGCTCGGCGTGCAGCGCTCGAGTCACGGGTTCACGCACCGTGGCGACCGAAAGGGGAGTCGCCTCTGTTTCCCGAACAGGCTCACGAGTGACCGCGCGCCTCGCCTCGAGCACCGCCACGGTCGACTGCGTCACGCACGAAGAGCGCTACGTGAAGGAGCCAGGGTGAGGCCCTGCTTCATCGCGGGCTTCACTCGCTCGAGCTACCGCTGCCGGGTGGCAAGCACCTCGTAAGATGATCGATTGCCGTCACCGTTCATCCCGAGCGGACTCGAGGGATTGCCTCTCCTTCGCACTGCAGGTGCCCCCTCGACTCAAGCTCGGGGAGACCGGTGATGGAACCCGATTCCTATTTCCGCAGACCCTCACGGGATGCCCGGTTGGTTGTTCCTTCGGGTGAATTCGAAGGCGAAGCCGGTCGCTGCTCGGGAGGAACGCTGATTCGTGGTTCTCTGTTGCCAATGGGTTTGACCCTCACCCCCACCCGCTCCCGCAGGCAGCGCGAGCTCATGCGCTATCGCGTGCTCGTGGTGCTCGCGCAGGCCGCGACGGTGTTGATCACCTGGCCGTTGTGGACGGCGCACGAGCTGCCGCCCATGTTGCCCGCGCTACCGCTGCCTTCGTTCGGCGTCGGCGTGCCCCTGCTGCTCACCATCATCGCCCAGCTCTGGTTCCCCAAGCGTGCGCTCGCAGCCTACGCAGCCGTGCTGCTCTACGCGTGCATCTGCGACGAGACCCGGTTGCAGCCGCAGTTCTTTTCCTTCGCCTTCCTCACCATCGCCACCTGGCCCGAACGGGGCGCTCAGTTTCTGGGCCGCGCCCACGTGGCGATCCTCTGGCTCTGGGCCGGCGCGCTCAAGCTGCTCAGCCCCGCCTTCATCTACCTGCTGGGTCCCCTCTTCGTGCGTCAGCTCTGGCCTGATGCACCCGACGTGGTGCTCGCCATCGCAGGGATTTTGCTCGCGCTGGGCGAATACCTGCTCGCGCTGCTGGTGCTCTCACCCGACAACCGCCGCTACGCGGGCGCCGCTGCCTTCCTCATGCACGTGGGCATTCTCTCCACGCTCGCGGCGGGCCGAAACGAGAACGCCTCCATCTGGCCGTGGAACTTCGCGCTCGCGCTCTCGGGGGTCGCCCTGTTCATGCCATGGGAGGGCTCTGCCTGGACTGATTTTCAAAGCCAATCGCGCGCCGTCAAGGCGCTCACGCTCACCCTGCTGCTCTTTCCCTTCGGTTGGTACTTCGGCCTCGTCGACGCGTACTTGAGCAACCACCTCTACTCCGTCGACGTGCCGGTACCCGACGCGCCCAGCAAGCCGTTCCGCGCCACGTGGAAGTACCTGCACGTGCCGATACCCCCTGAACACCGGCTCTTTCACAGGCTGTTCGATGCCACGTGCCGACCCGGAGAGGTGCTCACGGTGAAAGAGACCCGCACCTTCCTCGCGGGCACCACCGAGCGGCCCTGCCCCCGCACCGCGCCTCGGCGCTGATCGTCATTTCCAAACGCGTGGCCGGGCAGTAGGCGTGCGGTCCATGAACGCTGCCGTCATCGACGTCCGCCCTGTTCGAACGAAAAAGGAGCAGGAAGTCTTCCTGCACGTGCCGTGGTCGGTCGGCATGGATCAAGAGAAGAACTGGGTGCCTCCGCTGCTCGACGACTACCGCAAGCAGCTCGACCCCAGGAAGAGCGTGTTCCTCGCGCACGGTGAGATCGAGTGCTGGACCGCCTTCGAAGGTGGCAAGCCGGTGGGCCGCATCAGCGCGCAGATCGACTTCGACTTCGACAAGACGTGGCCTGAAGATCCCAAAACCGCCTTCTTCGGTTTCTTCGAGTGCGCCGATAAACCCGAGGTCGCCAGGGCGCTCTTCGCGGTGGCCGAAGAGTGGGCGCGCAAGAAGGGCCGCGTGCGCATGCGCGGGCCGTTCACGCTCGACTCCAAGGGTGAAGCGGGCGTGCTCATCGAAGGGTTCGAGAAGCCCTCGATGATCGGCACCACCTGGAATCGTCCTTTCATGGACGCGCTCATCCTGGGCTCGGGCTACCAGAAGGCGAAAGACCTGCTGGGCTGGTGGTACACGGCCGGCACCCCCATCGACGATCTCACCACGCGCATGGCGAAGAAGACGCGCGAGCTGCCCAACGTGAAGATCCGCCTGATGGACCTCAAGAACATCCGCCGCGACGCGGGCATCATTCAGGAGGTCTACAACGAGGCCTGGAAGAACAACTGGAACTTCACGCCCTTCACCGACATGGAGCTGGAGGTCATCGCCAACGAGTACAAGCTCTTCATCGACACCCAGCTCACCTACGTGGCTGAGGTCGATGGCAAGCCGGCGGCGATCCTCTTCGCGATCCCCGACATCAACGAGCTCATCGGCGACTTCAGGGGTGAGCTGATGCGCAACCCCATCAACCTCATCAAGTTGCTCTGGCGGCTCAAGTTCAACCGGCCGAAGAACGCGCGTCTCATTCTGCTGGGCATCAAGGACGAGTTCCGCGCCTCGCGAAAGTACGGGGCCCTGGCGGCCGTGCTCTACGAAGAGGTCAGCAAGCGTGGTTCGGCGGCCGGCTACGGAGGGGGCGAGCTCTCGTGGACGCTCGAAGACAACACGCAGATCAACCGCGGCATCGAGCGCATGAACGCCAAGGTCTACAAGAAGTGGCGCATGTACGAGCGGTCGCTCTGAGCCGTGTTGGTCAGAAGGTGAACGGTTGTTCCGCGAAGGAGCACGCCAAGCTGGCAGGTGAAGTACCGCACCGCGTGAGGCGGGGTGCCGTGGAGCGGCATCTCGCAGCTCGGTACGCCGTGGGATTTGCGGGCCTATCGCTGGGGCCGGTATCGCGACACCACCGCGGCGTTCGCGTTGTTGGAGTACCGCTTCATTTTTCCGTTTCCCAAAGACACCCTCTGGGCGCAGCTGCCTGGGTGGGCGTCGGCGCGGTCGGTGCGGGGCCATGACCTGAAGTGACGCAGCCCCTGCCTGCCGTGGGGGTGGGGTTGCGCGTGCGGTTCGTTCGCTTTCTATTTTCAATTTCTGGAGGCCTTTTGACGCCGAGCATTTCCCGGGTGCGCTTGCCGATGCGCGCGGATGGTTCGGTGCGGCTGGGCATCGTGGCCGATACGCACTCCGCTCCACATGAGAGGGGCCTCGTTCATCTCGCCGCGCAGAAGCCTGACTTCATCTTGCATGGGGGCGACATCGGTGAGCTCTGTGTGCTCGAGCGGCTCGCACAAATAGCGCCGGTGCATGCGGTGCGGGGGAACATCGATGTTCGCGCCTCCGAGTTGCCCGACGTGCTCACGCTGGAGCTGGTGCACGAGGAGCGCACCCAGCTCACCTTGATGCTCACGCACATTGCGATTTACGGCTCACGCATTCGGCCTGATGCGGCGAAGCGGGCGCGGGCGGAGAAGGCGAGCGTGATCATCTGCGGTCACTCACACGTGCCGTTCATCGGGCAGGAGCGCGGGTTGTCGATCTTCAACCCGGGGTCGATTGGGCCCAAGCGGTTTCAGCTGCCGGTTCTGTTCGGCGCGATGGCCTTGAGTCCGACGAAGGTCAGCTTGCGGCACTTCGATTGTGAGACCGGCGCGGTGTGGTCGCCGTAGGCCACGCGCCGACGTGACAGACCTTCGTCGGCTGGCAGGCGGCGCCGGTGACGCACGGGCCGGACTGCCTCGAGGCGCTGGAGACCAGTTGGCGTGAAGCGAACTTCGCCACGGAGCCGCGAGTGAGGGGAGCTGCTTCATCGCGTTTGATGAAGGCCGTTCAACGCCCCGGCCGGCCCAATCATCGACACCGCGCGGGGCGCCCTTCCCCGCCCCTCCGAAGTCGACCTTCGAAAGTTGCTCGACCACGGGGTGATACCGCTCAAAGGCCTTCTTCTGGGCGGGTTCGATGGCTGCCTTGATGTACGCGGCCTTGAGGTCGTTGAACTTCTTGCAACCACACGCCGCGCAGGCTGTGCGGTCGAACTTCACCGCGGCAGGCTCCACCTTCTTGATGTCGCCGGTTCGTCCGAAGGTGACGACGTCGTAGTACTTGCTGAGCGTGCCCCTCGGGTCCAACCGCGCGCGTTGCGCCTGGAAGCACTTGAGCGCGCGGTCCTTGGCTTCGAGGAAGGTGGTGGCGCGGGGTTCCTGCGGGTCGAGGAGGTCGAGCCAGGCGTTCTGCTCGTCGAGTGAGCCGAGAAGTGGAAGCGCTTCAAGATCCTGGAGCTCAAGCACGCCCGGGTCTTGTCGCCGCAGGAGAAGGTCGCCGATGGGCTCTACCTGCAGCCCGTGTCGGGCAACGCACGCGAGCGGGCGATCGCGATTCCCCGGAAGTACTACCGCGAAGAGCGCGAGGTCCGGCAGATCAACGTCTTACAACAGCAAGTCGAAACGCGGCACCGAGGTCGCCGCCATTTTCTACAGCCTCGTCGAGACGGCCACGCTCGTCGGGGTCGACCCGAAGCGCTACCTGAAGGTCGCCCTCGCCGCAGCCCTCAAAGGTGACCGCATCCCCCTGCCTTTCGAGCTCTCGCCCGAAGTCTGAGCTGACGGTCTTTCCAGGCGATCGATTTCACGTCGCCGTGGGGCGCGGCGAGGATTCACGGCTCAAGCACCTTGCGCAGGAAGCGTCTCGAGCATCCGTTCGACCAGCTCAATGTCGACGGGTTTGGTCATGTGCGTGTCGAAGCCGGCGGATAACGCCTGGATGCGAACGCTCTCATTCCTGTGTCCCGTCATCGCGACGAGCCGCACCGAACGTCCGACCGCCGCGCGCACCTGCCGCGCGACTTCGTAGCCGTCCATCCCGGCGATGCCGATGTCGACGATCGCAACTTCGGGTCTTTCCGCGAGGATGAGCGCCAGTCCTTCGATCCCGTCCCGTGCTTCCTTCACGTGGTGCCCGCGATGCTCGAGAACTTCGCGGAAGATCCCGCGCAGGTCGTCGTTGTCATCGACGAGCACGATCCTGCGCGCACCTCCGGCCGTCGGCGTGCCATTGACGCGCGCCTCGGCCGTCACCTCGCGGATGTCGGAGGGGGAAGGTTGCACTAATTCGGAGCCGTGCCCGCGACCTTTGCTCTGCACGAGCTCGACACGATCCAGGTATGTGGTCAATTCGCCCACCCACTTGCGCGACGCGTCGGTGCTGGCGCTCCTGGCCTCCCGTTCGAGGGCGGCGCCGATGTCAGTGATGGTCTGAAATCCAAAGCTTGCTCCCGATCCATTCATGGAGTGCCCCAGACGCTCCACGGTCTCAAAGTCGCCCAAATTCAAGGCGTCCAGCATCGTGATGACATCCTTCCTGCGGTTCTGCAGGAACGCGGGGATCCGTGCTGCCAATTTAGGAGACCCAAGCAAAAGGCTCGGGTCCTTTGGGATGCTCGGCTCTTTCAATGATGGCAGCGCGACCATGAATTGCTCCTTGATCGCTTGCAGCAGCACCTCTTGCTTGATTGGTTTCGTCAAAAATGCAGTGCAGCCCGCCGCCAGACACTTCTCTCGATCCCCCTTCAAGGCAGAGGCCGTCAGGGCGATGATCGGCATGGGCGGACGGTTGTTCGCTTTTTCCCACGCCCTCATCGCCCGCGTCGCGGTCAAGCCATCCATGACCGGCATTTGCCGGTCCATCAGGACAAGGTCGTAGTTTCCGGCTGCAAACATTTCACAGGCGATGGCGCCGGTCTCGGCGATTTCGACCCGGTACGGTGTGTCTTCCAGATAGGCCACCGTGATCGTGCAGTTGTCGGGGGAGTCCTCCGCCAGAAGAATACGCAGCGCCCTCAGCGGCGGCTCGGTAACTGTGTCGCCCGACAGGATCGCCCGCACCGGAGCCCCGGCCCAAATCTCGAACGGCACGACGAAAGAAAACACGCTGCCCTTGTCGACTGTGCTTTCGACCCAGATGCGTCCGCCCATCAGCTCTACCAGGCGCTTCGAAATCGTGAGCCCCAGCCCCGAGCCCCCGAACCTGCGAGTGGTGGATGAGTCGGCCTGCGTGAATCGCTCAAACACATGGCCCAATTTCTCGCCCGGAATTCCGACGCCGGTGTCCGAGACCGTGAACCGCAAAGCGGTCGGGACGGAGACGCCCTCATCCGGCGTGACTCGTATAGACACTTCGCCGGATTCCGTGAACTTGATCGCGTTGCCAATCAAATTAAGCAGCACCTGCCGCAGCCGTGTTGGGTCGCCGACCAGGTCGTTGGGCACGTTCGGCGAGATTTCGCACCCCAGTGCCAGCCCTTTTTCATGGGCCCTGACCTCCACCATCTCCGTCACTTTCTCCAGCAGGTCGTTCAACGAAAACCCGGTCTGTTCCAGCTCGAGCTGCGAGGCTTCGACCTTGGAGAGATCGAGGATGTCGTTGATGAGATTCAGCAGGTTGTCGCCGGCGCGGCGAAAGATCTGCACATACTTGTCTTGCTCCGAGGTGAGCGGGGTCTTCGCGAGCAGGTCCGCGAGGCCCATGATCGCATTCATCGGCGTTCGGATTTCATGACTCATGCTCGCCAGAAAATCCGACTTGGTCCGGCTCGCGCTCTCGGCATCAGCCTTGGCCTGCTTCAGTTCTATCTCCACCCGCTTGCGCTCCGTGACGTCGCGCGCTGCGGCGAAGACGCCCTGCAGCGTGCGTTCCCGGTCGTAAAAGGTGGTTGCGTTGTAGGACACCACCGTTTTCTTTCCGTCGCGGGCGCACGCGGTCAGCTCGTAGTCGGTGACCTTTTTCGCGCTCAGCACGAGCTTGATTCCCGCTTCGGCCCGCTCCGGATCAGTGAAGTAGCCCTTGAACGGCGCCCCGATCAACTCGTCGCGCGTGCAGCCGGTGAGCGCCTCCATCTGCTTGTTGACGTCCGTAATGATGCCGGCGGGGTCGGTGGTCATCAGCGCGTCGATGTTCGATTCGATCAGCGAGCGCGTGTAGAACTGCTGGTCGCGCAGGCGTTGGTCGAGCTTTTTCTTCTCGGCTTCGACCCGCTGGCGCGCGGAATTGTCGGTGCCGATCAACAGATAGCCGATGATGGTGGCTTGAGCGTCACGCAGTGCCGTGACCGACACGACCGCCCCAAACCGGCTCCCGTCCTTGCGGATGTAGGTCAGCTCATAGATGTCCTCGATCCCGCGCGAGGCCTTGAACACCAGGGCCTCAAAGCCTGGCGTAATCGTGGTTTTGAGTTCGGCGCTCAGCGCCTTGGCGCGCGCGATCAATTCCTCCGGATCTGAAATATCGGCCGGCGTGATTTTGTTCATTACCTCCGCCGCCGTATAGCCAAGCATCCGCTCGGCACCGACGTTGAAAATCTGGATGACGCCCTTGGCGTCAGTCGCGATGCTCGAGAAGTTGGCGCTGTTGAAGATCGCGCTCTGCAGTGCCCCCGCCTTCAGCTCGGTGCCGATCAGCAGATAGCCGATGATGGCGTCCTGCGCGTCACGCAGCGCCGTGACCGACACCACCGCGGGGAACCGGCTCCCGTCCTTACGGATGTAGGTCAGCTCGTAGATGTCCTCGATCCCGCGCGAGGCCTTGAACACCAATGCCTCAAAGCCTGGCGTAATTGGGGTTCCGAGCTCGACGCTCAGCGCCTTGGCCCGCGCGATCACTTCCTTCGGATCGGAGATATCGGCCGGCGTGATTTTGTTCATCACCTCAGCGGCCGTATAGCCAAGCATCTGCTCGGCACCGACGTTGAAAATCTGAATGACGCCCTTGGCGTCAGTGGCGATGCTCGAGAAGTTGGCGCTGTTGAAGATCGCGCTCTGCAGTGCCCCCGCCTTCAGCTCGGTGCCGATCAGCAGATAGCCGATGATGGCGTCC